>CALASU010000083.1 GCA_937888765.1 uncultured Clostridia bacterium
GTCCCTCGAGCTCCCTGCGAGGGGAATGATTCCCCTCGACCCCCATTTGCATCCGCATACATGCGGATGCGGTATAAGGGTGCAGGGAAATTATTTCCCTGCTGGGGGTTTGGGGGCAAAGCCCTCAAATATTTAAATGATTCTGTATTTTTGCCGCTGTGATGCAGTTCTTCATCAGCATAGCGATTGTCATAGGCCCAACGCCGCCAGGTACGGGTGTGATTGCGCCTGCGATTTCCTTCACATTCTCAAAATCCACATCGCCGCACAGCTTGCCCTCAGCATTGCGGTTCATGCCGACATCAATGATAATCGCACCTTCTTTGACCATATCCGCTGTTACGGTGTTTACCTTGCCTGTTGCACTTACAATAATATCCGCACCATGGCAGATACCTGCTAAGTCCTTTGTCTTGGAATGGCAGATGGTAACCGTACCATTTTCCTGCATCAGAAGCATTGCCACGGGTTTGCCTACGATATTGCTTCTGCCGATGATGACACAGTTTTTCCCCTCGATGGAATGACCGCTGCGTTTGATGAGTTCGATAATCCCTGCAGGTGTACAGGGCAGGAAGCCCTTACTGCCTGTATGCAGATACCCTACGTTGATGGGATGAAAACAGTCTACATCCTTTTCGGGACGAATCGCAAGGATTACTTTCTTTTCCTCGATCTGCTTAGGTACGGGCATCTGTACCAGAATCCCGTGAACAGACGCGTCTGCATTCAGTTCGTCAATCAGCTTCAGCAGTGCGTCTTCTTCTGTATCCCCTGCCAGTTCATAGGATACAGATTTGATCCCAACCGCTTCACAGGCCTTTTTCTTATTGTTCACATATACCTTGGATGCAGAATTATCCCCTACCAGAACAACCGCCAGACAAGGCTCAATGCCCTTTTCCTTCAATGCTGCCGCTTCTTCTGCCACTTCAGCCTTAATCTGTGCGGAAATCAGTTTGCCATCAATCAACTGTGCCATATAAAAAACACTCCTTAAATCTTAGAACAGACCAACGATATTACCGTTGTCATCAATATCAATATTCAGTGCTGCAGGTTTTTTAGGCAGACCGGGCATTGTCATAACATCGCCCAGCAGTACTACGATAAACCCTGCACCTGCGGAAATACGAATTTCTTTTACAGTTACTTCAAAGCCTTCGGGGCGACCCAGTACCTTGGGATCGTCAGACAGAGAGTACTGTGTTTTTGCGATACAAACAGGGAAGTGATTGAAGCCCAGTTTTTCGATCTGGTCCAGTGTTTTCTTCGCTGCTGTGGAGAAGTTTACAGCACCTGCGCCGTAAATTTCCTTACATACTTTGTTTACTTTTTCAACGATTGTCAGTTCATCTTCATACAGGAATTTGAAGTTGCTTTCTTTTGTTTCCAGAGTTTCCAGAACTTTTTCAGCCAGTGCTTTACCGCCTTCGCCGCCTTCAGCCCATACTCTTGCTACTGCAAAAGTTGCGCCCATCTTTTCACATCTTTCTTTTACATATGCAACTTCTGCATCTGTATCAGCTACGAAATGGTTCAGTGTTACCACTACAGGCACACCGTATTTCTGGATATTTTCAATGTGTTTTTCCAGATTTACGAAGCCTTTTGCCAGAGCATCCAGATTTTCATTGGACAGGTCAGCTTTCTGAACGCCGCCGTTGTATTTCAGTGCACGTACTGTTGCAACCAGTACAACTGCATCGGGTTTCAGACCTGCTTTACGGCATTTGATATCGAAGAATTTTTCAGCACCCAGATCAGCACCGAAGCCTGCTTCTGTTACTACATAATCAGCGATTTTCAGAGCTGTTTTTGTAGCGGATACGCTGTTGCAGCCGTGTGCAATGTTTGCGAAGGGGCCGCCATGGATGAATGCCAGTGTATTTTCCAGTGTCTGTACCAGATTGGGCTGCAGCGCATCTTTCAGCAGTACTGTCATTGCACCGTCAGCACCGATCATTTTTGCTGTTACGGGTTCATCATCATATGTGTAGCCAACAATGATTCTGCCCAGCATTTCTTTCAGCTGTTTCAGATCATTTGCCAAACAGAAGATAGCCATGATTTCGGAAGCTACTGTAATCTGGAAGCTGTCTTCTCTGGGTGTACCGTTTACTTTACCGCCCAGACCGGAAATTACATTTCTCAGCTGTCTGTCGTTCAGGTCAACACAGCGTTTCCATGCGATCTTTCTGGGGTCGATGTTCAGTTCATTGCCCTGCTGGATATGGTTGTCCACCATGGAAGCCAGCAGATTGTTTGCTGTTGTGATTGCGTGCAGGTCGCCTGTGAAATGCAGGTTGATATCTTCCATAGGCACTACCTGTGCATAACCGCCGCCTGCTGCACCGCCTTTTACACCCATGCAGGGACCCAGAGAGGGTTCACGCAGACAAGTGATGGCATTTTTGCCCAGTTTCTGCAGTGCCTGTGTCAGACCGATCGTTACTGTTGTTTTACCTTCCCCTGCGGGTGTGGGGTTAACAGCTGTTACCAGAATCAGTTTACCATCGGGGTTACCTTTGATCTGATCATAGTATTTGCTGCTGATTTTGCCTTTATATTTACCGTAGCAGTCAACGTATTCTTCGGGAATACCTGCTTTTTCCGCTACTGTAAGAATATGTTCCATTTTACATTCCTGTGCAATCTGTAAATCTGTTTTAAACATTAAAAAAACTCCTCTCCGTTTGGTGTCTTCGCACCATTCATACTACTGGTCTTCATAATGCTACATTCTGTGCAATCTGCTATTTTTATGCCGAAAGGCATAAAAATAGCCGCACACAATCCAAGCATCATTGCCCAGACGGTCGGCTTCTTCCAGTCATACTCCCATGTGGTTGATTCCACTTCCGTCAGTCATATGACCTCTTAATTCAAATCTTACTATACCTCTTGACTTTTGTCAATCCCTAAAAACCATTGAGGGGCTTTGCCCCTCAAACTCCCCACCAAGGGGGTCACCCCCTTGGATCCCGATACTGCAACCGCATATATATGCGGTTGCAAATGGGGGTGCAGGGGAATCATTCCCCTGCCGGGAGTTTGAGGGCAGAGCCCTCAAAAAGAACAAAGAAGCCATGCGTTTGCATGGCTTCTTTTGCGTCATTCATCGGTTTTCATTGCTGTTTTTGCAAAATGTTTCAGTGCACTCATTGTGCGGATCTGGTTGCCGTTATCGGTAATGATCTGCTTGACATCCTGCGGCAGACCCTTATAAAAATTTTTAGCCCTGTCATTATTCAGCAGCAGATCAGCCAGATCTCTGTATTCTTTCCCAAACATATTCAGTCATCTCCTCTCAGCAGGTTTTCGGCATAGCCCTGTAAATCTCTGGTACAGCATACGGCATCCCCACGCTGACGGATGGTGTCCTGCACATACTCGGGCAGAGCATTGAAATAGTTTCTTGCAGCGGGATTCTGCTTCAGCAGTTCAGAGAGGTTTCTGTATTTTTGAACCAATTTCATCACCTCGTCCTTATCATGTGCGAAAAAGTGCCTTTCCATGCAAAAGCAGAGTTGAGCAAACGTGGAAAGATATGCTATACTAAAAAAAGATTTGTGGAGAAAGGTGATATATATGCTGAAAAAATATAGAACGATTCTGGCACAGGCGGAAGCGGAAATCGTAGAAAAGAAATCCCGCTTCATTGCAACCGTACGCCCTGTAAAAACAGAGGAAGAAGCCAGAGCCTTTATTGAAGAACTGAAAAAAAAATACTGGAATGCAACGCACAATGTGTTTGCCTATCAGATCGGGGAACGCAATGAACTGCAGCGTTTCAGCGACGACGGCGAACCGCAGGGTACAGCAGGGATGCCTGTTCTGAGTGTTCTGAAAGGCGAAGACATCAAGGATACGGCGATCGTGGTAACACGTTACTTTGGCGGTACATTGCTTGGTACAGGTGGGCTTGTGCGTGCATATGGCAAGGCGGCAAAGGAAGGTCTGCTTGCAGCAGGGATTGCGGAACTGGTGCTGTATCGTAAATATTCCGTAGTGGCGGATTATACCGAATCCGGTAAGGTGCAGTATGAGATTCTGCAGGATGGACATGAATTATTCGATACGATCTATACTGATAAGGTGGAATATATCGTATTGGTGGAAATTGATGCGGCAGAAGCATTCGAGAAAAAAATGACAGAAATCTTCCGCGGACAGCAGCCTTTTGCGCTTCTGGAAGAACTTTACGGCGTATGGCAGGACGGTGTTCTGTCTTTATTGGATCAGGAATAAGAAAAATAGCGGATTTTTCTTGAATCCTGCCGTAAATAATGATAAAATATTCTGACGAAATTTATATATTTATATACAAGAGGAGGCGTTCCGATGTCCGGACATTCTAAGTTTGCAAATATTAAACATAAAAAAGAAAAAAATGATGCTAAGAAAGGTAAAATCTTTACTATGCTTGGCAGAGAAATTCAGGTTGCTGTAAAAGCGGGCGGTCCCGATCCCGCAGTAAACGGCAAACTGCGGGATGTAATCGCAAAATGTAAATCTAACAACATGCCCAACGATACCATCGAAAGAAGTATCAAAAAAGCGGCAGGTAACGAAGAAGGCGTAGATTACGAACTGGTAACATACGAAGGCTATGGTCCTAACGGCGTAGCGGTAATTGTAGAAGTGCTGACAGATAACAGAAACCGTGCGGCAGCGAATGTAAGAAACGCATTCACAAAAGGCGGCGGCAACATGGGCAACAGCGGCTGTGTATCCTTCATGTTCGACGAAAAAGGTCTGATCGTAATTGACAGAGAAGAAGTGGAAATGGATGAAGAAGAACTGATGATGGTTGCTCTGGATGCAGGTGCAGAAGACTTTGCGGAAGAAGAAGACAGCTTTGAAATCACAACACTGCCCGATGACTTCTCCGCAGTGCGTGAAGCTCTGGAAGCAGCAGGCATCCCCATGGCAAGCGCAGAAGTAACGATGATTCCTCAGACATACACAGAACTGACATCTGATGAAGATATCAAGAAAATGAATAAACTGCTGGATCTGCTGGATGACGACGACGACGTTCAGAACACATACCACAACTGGGACGAATAATAGAAATACACCCCGAAAGCATTGAAAATCAGTGTCTTTCGGGGTTCTTTTTTAAGTCTTTTTAAAAATATTCATAATAGATTGCAATTTTCAGAGGATATCAATATACTGAAACCATAAGTGAAAGTATGCTTATTAAAAAATAACATAGATTTTAATAAAACAGGATCTGAAAAGGAGGCAGCTGGCTATGGGAAAAAAAGTACATTTTGATCTGGCGGCAGAACAGGAAGCCATTAAGATTGGCGAAAAATTTATGCATAGCAATGATGTTGCAAAAGACATGGGGCAGGCCTATGGTGTAGACCTCAGCTCTGTGCGTATACATACAGACAGCGGTGCTGCACAGAAAACAGCAGAAAGAGGCGTGGATGCTTTTTCCACAGGCTCTGATATTTTCTTTGGTAAAGACGTATTCAATCAGAATGCCCCCGCAAGCCGTGGACTTCTGGCGCATGAGCTGAGCCACTCCCTGCAGCAGGGAGTGGGCGGCGAAGCGGGTATGGCAGAAAGTGCACCGATGGGGGCAGAACAGGGTGGTTTTCTGGACTGGTTTAAAGGCTTGTTCAAAAAGAAACCGGAGCCTGAGGAAGCACCTCTGGAAATTTCCGCACCGATCAGTGTAAGCAGAAATGAATCCCCTGAATCCATTGCATATATGAATGCGATACGACAGGCACATCTGCATCTGCCGGCGGCTGATCCGACGAAAACGGTTGCTCAGGTACCGAATCGTATCCCGCAGGCTCACGTTGGGCATATTATCCAGAACGAAAGGGAAGGCCTGCAGAATGCATTGAATGAAGCGATTCCTGTGGCAAATCAGCAGGATACAGTGTCTGGATCTCTGGTAAAATTAGGTCTGCGCACCAGTAGTGCGAAGCCTGCGAAAGCGGACAAAGCATTTCGAGGAACGCTTATGAGAAACCTTCCCATTGAAATTGCGGATTATTTCGGTAATCTGGAAAAAGGTGGCATGGATATTTCTACCATTGCACAGGGGGCAGAAACCAATAGGGTTTCAAAGACAAGTCCGGCGAAATACACTACAGGCGGGCAAATGGATCAGGTCAATTCGGATCTGCTGAGTATGTTCAGTACCTATGCTACCAGTGAGCATGGTATTTCTTATATCGCGCAGATGATAGACATGGTAGGGGGAGCAGATATTTTTAAAGAAGGCAAGAGTGACCCTATGAAACTGATCATGCAGACAATGCTTACTTCAGCAGGGAATCAGGCAGTAAGCGCAAGAAACAATGAGAATAAGTATAGAGATGGACAGGATGTATTGAATGTTTCAAATCTGGCAACACAGACACTGCTGGCACTGCCGACATTGGCAGAGGTACAGGGGGAAGCCAAGGAGGCATTGCCTGAAAATATCAAGAGTCTGGTAACACAGTATCAGTCTCTGATTGCACAGATCAGAGAAAAAATAGCAAACGGATAAATCGGAGAATAGTTATAAAGATTGTAACTTTCGGGTAATACCGATATACTGTAGGTATCATTACAGGGGCAGTGGGTGTATTTAAAGGAAGGATTCTTTCGCGGGTATCCAATGACAAAATAGCATTTCGGGAGGAGTTTGCAATGTTTTTATCAGAAAGTTTAGTATGGGCACTGGAGGGGTATGACATCTCCGGTGTGAAAGTTTGTTGTGACGCATCTATCCGTGACGATGCTGCCAGATCTTTTCTGGAGGATTTTTCGGAAGGCTGGGAAGATGCGATGGCTAAAGTGGAAGAAGAATACGAAGAGTGTGAATCCGCAGAAGTTCCTGTGGAAATTTATCCAAAAGAGTATGGATTCTTTATCTCTGTTGGGGCATTGGATATCAGATACAGTTACGGCGACTATTATGATATTCAGTACAGCAGCGAAGCATTTGAAACTGCCTTGAAAAATCTGAAAGAGGCCTATCCGCAGATTACATATGAGGGGTATATCGGCTATCCGCTTTCTGATCTTCATTATGGAGATGCCTTTCAATGGGAACTCTCATCTGAAAGCGATGTTGAAGTATATGATTTTGTAGGCGAGATTCTGGGGGATATTTTGGCTTCGGAGCAGTATACGTCTGAAGAATCAGAATTCTGGGAAGTATTGGCTGAAAACCTTGCAGGCGATCAGGATTTTGCAGAAACCATCAAAGTTCTCTATGCTTATGCGGAATGGATTAAAGATGCGGATTTTGATGAGGCTGTAAGAGCGATTCTTGATATTGCCTATGAATATGATGAAGAACTTTGTGAAGAATTGTATGAGCTTCTTGAAAAACTGGAATCCGGCGAAGAAATAGAGGAAGAAGAGATAGAAGAGTGGATGGGGGGAATTCACCGCTCTGTCTGTATCAAGCGTAAAGAAGAAAAACGAGATATTTTACTTTTTATTGATGAGAAGAGTCAATATTATATGGTAACTGAGGATGGTTTTTATTCCGGCAACTGGCATAATCTGTCTCTTTTAACTAAAGAACATGAGGGAGAAGGAATCTATTCTACAACTCTTCCTTATTTGGAAGAAAATCAGAATTATGTCCTGTTATTGCGAGAATTAAGAGAGGGAGAGTTTCGCATAAAGGATACTTCTTTAGCGTATATTGCAGTGTGTATCAATACAAATGATTTTAAAGAATGCTTTGAAGTAGATGGATTTGAAAATCAAAACTTTTTTTATATTTTATCGCAGGATGGTCATCGTTTGTTTCGTTATGAGCAGGGCGATAGCTTTATTGATGTCTTTAATGTTTTTAATGCCTTGGTGGATTGTGAAATTATTCGAGGTTCTTCTTTGATGGAATTGAAAAATAATCTGAAAGAAAAGAAAGAGGGATGCTCTGAATTTTTATATGAGGGAAAGAAATATTATGTTTCCAGTACCTCTCTGGAATTTATTGATTGGTTCATTTTGATGTTTGTTCCTACAGAAGTTCTGGCCAGTAATTACGACTCCTTTTTAAAGACTACCTTTACCTTTTCTACTATAATTGCCTTTCTTGTGGTTATTTTGTTTGTGTCTATAATCACCATATTTTTACTTTCCTATACTGATCGAAAATTGGTAAAACAGCAGACGGAGGCTAATGAAAAGCTGGCCAGTGCAGCCCATATTGCACGAAATGCCAGTCAGGCTAAGACTGAATTCTTATCTAATATGTCACATGATATCAGAACTCCCATTAATGGAATCATGGGGATGACAGAACTGGCCTTAAAACAGGAAAACAATCCTCCCAAGACCATTGACTGTTTAAAAAAAATCGATGGTGCAACAAAACATTTAATGTCTTTAATTAATGATATTTTGGATATGAGCCGAATTGAGAGAGGGAAGGTGGAGATTACCAATTCCAATTTTAACATCCTTACTGTTATGGAAGAATGTGTTTCTATTGTTTATGGAGAGTCTGAAAAAAAAGAGCTGCAGTTTGTAGTAGATACCGAAGGAGTTCTTCATGATAATCTTTTTGGTGATGATCTTCATTTCAGGCAGATTATGATCAATATCCTGGGAAATGCGGTAAAATTCACACCAAATGGAGGAAAAATTGAAATACGAGTAAAAGAGCATCAATCTGACTCTAGAAAAGGATGGTTTGAGATTCAAATTGAAGATACGGGTATCGGAATGAAACCGGAGTTCTTGGAAAAAATTTTTGATCCCTTCTGTCAGGAAGATTCCGGAAGCAGGAGTGAATATACGGGCACTGGTCTTGGAATGGCCATTACGAAAAACATCGTGGAACTGATGGAGGGAACCATAGCGGTAGAAAGTAAATATCATGAGGGAAGCTGCTTTACAGTTACTCTGCCTTTTATGATTAATAGCAGAGTACAAAAACAGGAAGTTTTAGCAGGAAAAGAACAGAGTATACAGGGGCTTACCATACTTTTGGTGGATGACAACGAATTAAATTTGGAAGTAGCAAAAGAGCTATTAGAATTGGAGGGAGCCAAGGTAATAACTGCCTGGAACGGAAAGGAAGCGTTGGAGAGGTTTGAGGCTGTAAAAGAGGAAGGGATCGATATTATTATTATGGATATTATGATGCCTGTTATGGATGGACTTACAGCCACAAGAATGATCCGTCAGCTGGATAGAAGGGATGCAAAGGTTATTCCTATTGTTGCCATGACGGCTAATGCTTTTCAGGAGGATATCCAAAAATCTCTGGAAG
>CALASU010000084.1 GCA_937888765.1 uncultured Clostridia bacterium
TTTGTAAAATACGTCTGCTCTGCACGTTTATAGGTATCTGCTACTGCTTCTATGATACCCAGCTTCTGTGTACACTGTTTTTCACATTTGCCGCATTTTAAACAAGGATTTTCTGCCGTTTCAGGCAGCCATCCTTCATCATGAAGCAATGGACGGAACATTTGGATATGATACAACAGCTCTTTGGGTTCTGTACGATTATATGTAGCAGCCGGATCAAATAAAAGAGCATTTCTTGCCTGCATAATCGCTGCGGTAGGAATTCCCTGCGGACAACCTTCACAATATTTACAGCCGGTACAGAAACCTTTCAGCCCTGCTACACTATCCATCACTCTTTCCAATCTCTTTTTGGGTTCTTCTGGATCAGGCTTCGAGAAAACACTTAGGCTATCCATCAGTTCTTCTTCACTTTTTACGCCGCCTAAAACAATATCTACAGCAGGATGTGCCTTTACAAACCGTAACGCTGCATGAATCGTATTGCCTTCATCTTTTTCTCCGCAAGCAAAGGAGAAATACTCCTTATTCTGTGCAATCACACCGCCACCTAATGGATTCATAACTGCAACCCCAATATCATTCGCATACGCTGCATCCAAAACAGGACGCATATTAGCGGCACTGAGCATAGAATAGGAAACTGTAATCCCTTCAAACGCTTTGCTTTCAATAATCTTCAGTATATCTGCCGGGGGTGCATGTAAAGAACAGCAGATATGATCGATCAAACCTTCCTCTTTCAGTTTCAATGCACCTTCATAAATACCGCCTTTTTTCATGATATTCTGAAAAATTTCATAATTCCAGATTGTCCAGCAGGTAAAATAGTCTGCTTTCTCTAAACCCATTGTTTTCAAATACAGTTCAATACGTCTGCGCGCCTCATCAGCAGTTCGATCCTGTCCATACATTACCTTAGCTGTCACAGAAAAAGGATTCTTTGTCTGCTGAAATGCTTCTTTCAGAACCAATGGAGCCATGCCGGCAGAATAATTATAGCCAACATCAACATAGGTAATCCCACTATCCAAAGCTTTCGTTACTAATTGAATAGATTTTTCAATACCTGCAGTATCATTCGGTCCCGAAATCGGAAATCTGGATGTTCCAAGACCCAGAGGAAAATGTTTTTTAAAAATACTCATAAAATCCCTCCTAATCAGTTACAACTGCCCTTTCATTACAGCTGTTCTGCAGCAGGATATCTGGGTAAAATATCCATATATTTCTGTTTGCAGTACTTGCAGGAACGGCGGGAATGTTCATAAAAATCAGCAACGATTTCTCTTTTTTCCTCACGGCTCAGGCTATCATCACGCAGATATACAAAATCTCTGTCTTTAGGAGGGAATAATCCCATTTCCAGCATAAAGCAGGAATTTGCACAGCGATGCAGCTTGCCATCATAAACATGCATATTTTTGATACGATTCTGTGGACAATTTCTGGAATTCGCTTCCAGTATGTATCCAGGTTCTTTCAGATCACGGGGATTTGTATTGTCGATCCAGCCACCAAAGTACTGATCTTCACCATGATATTTCTTCAAAATACAATGAATCTGATGTTTTTCGCAAAATTCCACAAACTGATCTCTTGCTTTGGAAAGTTCACCGTAATTGCTGATATAAATACTGAGCTTGTCCCCGTATTTCAGCAACTCAGCCTGTTCTTCCTCATTCGGAAAAACAGTTGCATTTGTTTCAATTACCAGACGTTCAAAACGATCGATATACTTCAGTCCATGACGCAGCAGTTTTGCAAAATCAGGATATACAAATACTTCGCCGCCTACAAACTGCAGCCATACCACTTCATCAAACAGATCAAAACATGCATCAATGTCGCCGCAAACATCTTCAATCGGAATATGGCGTCTTGTTACAGGTCCATATAAAAAATCACCGCATAATTTACAATTCAGACTACAATGTGTTGTGGGTACAATCGCCAGACGGCGAGCACTTAATTTTTCACTCATATTTATTTCCTCCTCATATAATTACTTTTCTAAATATATTTTTTTAAATGGCATAAAGTACAAGATCATAGAAACCTTCACCAATTTTCCATAATGTAAAATCATAATCCTCTCGTATATTTATAATTGTCTGCACAAGCTCATAAATATCTTCCGGCTTATGGTATGCACAAATGATTAACTGCGGTTTTTTCTTTTGGATCACTCCTGCCGCACCAATCAATGCTTCTCTCTCTGCGCCTTCAATATCCATTTTAATAATCGTTGGCAACATATCTTCTGGTTGTCCAGAAAAAATAGTATCTATCGCTGTCACAGGAATGTATACAGTATTTTCACTTTCTTTTTCCGTTATATGCGAAGCACCCCCTCCCCCATTTTCCTGCTGACTTTGAAAAGATAATTCCTTTTCAGAACTCCATAATCCTTTCGGAATAATTGTTATATCACTATACAAAGACAATCTTTTCCTTGCTTTTGTAAAATTTTCAGAATCTGGCTCAAAGGAATAAATATGTTTATACTGTTTTTCGGCATTCTTCATATCCTGAATAAATTCTTCCGCACTATCCCCAATATAGGCTCCGCCATCTACATATACTTCTCCATTCTGCAATTTTATATCAGGAAACCCGAAATACCCATCTTTATATAAGGAATCCGCAGGACATGGTAATCCCAATATCATTTCCCTAACCCTATTTATAATATTTTTCTTAGAACGTTCATCTGTAAAAAAGTTATAGGCCCAACGATAACCCTCCAAATATTTTTTTCTAAAAATTGCTGAAGAAATCATATATGGAGACCGAAAAAAACAAATCTGTTCATTCGGAAAACCTAATGTACAAAGAAAATTATAAATTTCCTGCTCATAGTTCCATGAGGTTATAAGCACAAATGCATTTCTATAATTCTCCAATAATTGTTCTGGAGAAATAATTTCATAAAATTTTTCTTTATAAGAATATATACCGGTTGCTTTACTGTCACAGACAGCATCCACCAAAATATTACACCCAAAACAAGTACTCATTGCAAATTCGCAATTTCCACCTGCACCGTACAATACAACCGGTCGTTCTTTTCCCCGTACAATATCTATGAAAAATTTTTTAGAGTTATCCTTTTTTGCTTCCTGCTCTATTTCTAAATATAAATCATCAAAAGCTTTCATTTTAGATTTTCCTTTCATCAAATCATAAAATACGTAAACAAACACTGTTGTTTTGCGGCATACTGTTCAATATTTTCTAACCCTAAAATCTTTTCTTTCATATCAGAAACAACTTGGTCTCTCGCCGCCAGACTATGAAACATCGGATCTGCATCACATTCCAGAGTTTCCTTCCACAGTTTATCACTATAAACATCCATAAGCAGTGTCAGTTTATACTCTGTTGCTACATCTGCAGAAAGGATATATCCCACAATCTCTTCAACTAAAGACAAGAATATCGCATAAAGAAACTGCTGATTTATATCTGAAATAGGACCATAGCTTTCAAGATATCTTTTTGCTGTATTATAGTAAATTTTAATGCCTTTAACATTATTTTCAATCTGACTATGTGTAAGAGATCGTGCATATTGGTAATAACGATGCATTGACTTTCCATAAATACCAATTCTCTGTGCATCCTTACACAAATTATGCACAAAGCTTGCATCCCAAAAAGCCGTATATCCATTTGCTTCTCTCGATTTACTGGATTTAGTTTTTTTATCCCTTAAAAAAGGGATAGAGTACAATTTTCCCCATAAAACCATCATAAATCCACGATAATCAATAAATCTTTCTGTAAACAAATCATCAAATATTACAAGATTTTCATGCAGTGCACGGTGTTTTATAACCTCATTTGTAATTCCATCAATTTTATCATATCCACAAGCCGCAATATCAAGATTATTTTCACACGCAAAATTTACCATGTTTTCTAAAAAATCCGGCGTATATTCATCATCTGCATCAAGCCACACAAAATAATCTGCATCTGTAGCATTTACTATAAGCTGAAAAAAAGGCCCTCCGTTCGTCGGATCATTCTTTTTAATGAAGAGGGGAACAATCCTCTCATCACTAGCTCCATATTTACCTACAATTTCAGTTGTTTTATCAGTAGAACCATTATCAAGAAGGAAATATTGAAAATTTTGAAATGTTTGAGACAAAACACTGTCAACAGTTCTACAGATTGTATGCTCCGCATTATATGCCATCGTAAAGATCGCAACTTTTATATCTTTTTTCATACCTTTAAATTCCCCTTATGCTTTTTAATTTACAATTGCTGCATATAATACTGTTTCAAAAGCCATATCTCCATGATGTCTCAAAAAGAATTTATATTCCGGATTAATTGCATTTATAAAATCCATTATAGCCAACAAATCTCCTTTTCGATGGTATACACTAATGGCCAGAAAAGGATAATCTCTTTTAATTGTTTCTTTTGCACCATGCAAAGCATTCAGCTCCGCCCCTTCAATATCCATTTTAATAAAGCCCACTTTAATGTCTTTTGTCAAAGCATCTAAAGTTACAGTCTTTATCGTTTGTACAATATCAAATTTATTATGTATACCAATAGATGCATTTCCCACTTTTTCTTCATCAATCATATAATTGCTATACCCATTGGTATCACTGGAAATAAACCTTTTTTCTTTTCCATCTGCACTCAGCCCGGCTTTAATAAGTTCTATATTTTGAATTTTTTGTTGTTCAAAATTTTTTCTGCAAATTTCATAATTTTTTTCATCCGGTTCAAATGCAATAATTTTGGAATACTTTCCTTTGCACCAATTTGCAAAATATATACTATCTTGACCATCAAAACAGCCAGCATCAATCAATGCCGTATTATTTTCAAAATACTCCGGAAAACAAAAATACTGTGTATCACAATACTTTACAACATCTGAAATCAGTTTGTCAAAATGATTCAGGATGTGATCTTTATGAAATTCATTTTCCTCTAAATATTGTGTAACTTCAGCACGATAATCACGAGTACTGATAATCACATAACAGTCATCAGCATTTTCAAACAAATATTCCGGTGATATAATGGGTTTGTTCATGATCATAATATCCGCAAAATCTGTGGCTGCCTTTTTGTCACAAAAAGCATAAAAATCACATCCATCTGCAAGCAAACCTTCTGCGAGCATCTTCCCACAAGCACCTGCACCATATAAAATAATTTTTTTTCCACTAGTTATTAGTTTGGATACGTCCTCTTTCCATCTATTTTTATACTCAACCTCTTCTTTAGATAAATAGCCAGAAAGTGAAAATAAGTCAAAAATATGACTCAAACTAAATGAAATATCACATTTCAGCCTTGCCCAAAAAATTTTTCTTGATAAATCATCCTGTAATTTAGAATACAAAGACTCTATTCTGCTTATAAATTCATATTGAATTTCCACTCACACACCTCCATTTTTCTTCCTGTTTTCAAATATACTTTATCATCCAATTTCGTTCAAATTCCAATAGTTCTGGTGAAAGCATAAATTCTTCTTTATGTGTCCGCAACTCTTCAGTCATTTTTTCCAATTGTTTCTCACAGCCCTGTAATTGCAAACGATGAATTTTTTCCACCATAGAAATCATAAAGGACCATTCAAAATATCGGAAAACAGCTGCACTATTTTGAAATTTTTCACTCAGCCATTCTGTTCTGGTACGATAAGCATACAGATATTCGTCTAATGTATCCGCATTCAGCAAACTGTGATTGGTCGTCCATGCAGAATTATTGTTTTCATGTCGATAGAAAGTATATTTCGGTAAACCATGATATGCTACCTGATTTGCTTCCGCTAACAGACGATACATCAGTGCAATATCATCGTATGCCCCTTCTTCCGGAAAGCGCATCTGATCCGCCAGGCGACGGCTGAACAGTTTTGTCGGAAATGCCATATTGTATTTTTTCCGCCACATCAATTCAATCAAAGCTTCTTCGGGAGTCATTACTTTCTTTTCTTCGAAAACTTTATCCGCCGCACCACAAATCGCAACATCTGCATTATTTTCCACCGCAAGCGTATATAAGAATTCTAAAAAGTCAGGCTCTGCCCAGTCATCATCGTCAATAAACGCAACATACCGCCCTCTTACGGCATCCAGTCCCGTATTTCGACCGGAACCGATATTCCCTCTTTCCCGATGAATTACACGGATTCTGTCATCCTTTGCCGCATATGCATCCGCAATCTTTCCGCTGGAATCACTGGAGCCATTATCCACAATGATGAATTCAAAATCTTTTTCTGTCTGTACTAAAATGCTTTCGATTGCTCTTGAAACAAGCGTTTCTCGATTATACGTCAGCATAATCACACTGATTTTAGGTGTTCTTTCTGTCACGGTCATTCCCCCTGTGCTTATGTTTTGATAACTTCATATCAAAATGCATATAAAACTGTATCAAAACATCCCTTCGCATGCTGTCTCAATACAAATTTATAATCATCACGAATTTTTAAAATTGTTTGAGGTAATTCATAAATATCCTCTACTTTATGATACGCACAAATTGCCAGTTTCGGTTTTTTCTGTTTAATAATATTTGCTGCCCCCATCAAAGCTTCTTTCTCTGAACCCTCAATATCCATTTTTATGAAAGTAGGCCATTCCTCTATATCCATTTTTGAAAACAAGGAATCTAAAGAAATAACTTCTATAGAATTTTCTAAATTTTTCGCTTCCGAAAAACAAGAACCTGCCGGATTAGCTTTATCCTCATAAAAAGTCAATGTTGTCTCGCTACTCCATAAACCTTTTTGAATCAAATCAATATCATCATATTCATTCAATCTATTTTTTGCTTCTTGATAATTTTCATAACCTGGTTCAAAAGAATAAATATGCTTATATTTTCCATTCTGTTTTAAAATAAAATCTTGCGCTGTATCTCCTATAAAGGCACCACCATCCACAAAAACTTCTTTCTCATCTAATTGAATAGCATCTTTCTCATAGTAACAATCCGCTTCCGTATTTATTTCAAGTGGCCTATCCAATAAAATCATCTCCATTCGATCCAAAACCAATTGTTTCGAAAGAGAATCTTGATAAAAATTATACGCCCACTCATAACCATTTTTATGCTTCAAAAAATTTTCTGGTGATTCAAAATAAGCATGTGCTATCGGACATAACATAATCTGTTCTTCTTCAAAGCCAATTTCTTTTAAATTTTTAAAAATCTCAAGATTAAATGTATAAGAACAAATCAATATTATCGCTTCAGGATATTTACTTTTCAAGTCCATCGGCGAAATTGTACAAAACCCCTCACACATTTTCCCACTATTTCGATCACATACAGCAGTAATTTCAATATCTAATTTTTTACAGATATCAATGAACACTTTCGCCAATCTGCCCGCTCCATAAAGTATAAATGGACGATTTTTTAATTTTTCTTTTCGTTCCAGTATTTTCTGAACAGGCATGCAAGCATTCCATTTTTCCATTATTTTTGAATAACTCACTTCAAATGAATTCATTCCATTTCCCCCTAGATAGATCATTTTATTTTTTTTAAGAATTAACTCCATCTTAACATATTGTCTTTTGTCTTACAAATTCATAAATCTTCTGTCCCGCCGTACCATCTGCATTTATCACAAAATCTGTAACCATCTTCTTTTGCAGCATTGCGTATTCTTCTCTGTCTTCATACTGATCCTTTTTCAATACATATCGCAGAAATCGTTTCGGAAAGTTCTCAAATCGAATATTATACACCGCATCTTCTTCAGAAAAAACAGGCCACCAAATACAATAATTTCCATTCCAAATATTCGCGCCTTTCGCAACTCGCATCTTATCCAAACGCACCTGAAGAGGATAAAAGAATGCAGGACCATCATGTACTGTCGGATTCGGCAACGCATTAGAAATAGCCGGAATATAAAACGGCTTTCCAGTAATTGCATACAAAAGAAGCAACGAACTTTCATCTGAAATCATAGCATCACTATACACAATTGCACGATGCAGATCTTCTGTAATATCAAAAATTCCTTCATCTATATCTTTAAATTCCTCCACAATTTTCAGATACTCCCGCAAAAATTCCGGACGCATAGAACGAAGGGTTGCTTCAAACAAAGGATGCGGCCGCCACCAGAGAACTGCTTCCTCCGAATCTTTAAATGCTTCTATAATAGAACGCACTTTTGCAAAATACCAACTATCTTTTGCAGCATATTCTTTCTGTATTTCTAACTGTTGCTTACTGGATTTTAAGAATTCCGTTAATCCTGTATTATACAGAACAACTTTTTTACCCTGTATTTTTTCGCTCCATTCTAAGGGCAAAAAACAATCCTCTTTTTCGATATTCAAAATTTTATCAAATTTCGGAGAACCCAAAGGTATAAATTTTTCTTTCGCCTTCTGCTGCGTAATGCCATAAAGTTCTGCAATTTCCGGATGTGCCGCAAACAATTGCCGCCCCGCTTGTGCCACTTCTTCTGAATATGAAATAGCATAATCACAATGTATATATGCGGGTGTTATAATTCCATTCTTTTTATAATCCTCAAATGCTTCCGGCGCAAAAGAGTCTTTATATACCCAATACAACAGTCCATACTCTATATACACCAGCATATCCGTGTGATTCTTCAGACGGCTGCTATAAAAAGCAGGATGCACAGATGTAACCCTGTTTTGTTCATCATAAGGATTCATAATAAAAATGACATCCGGTCTGCGATTTTCCACATCATATTTCTGCCAGTCCGTCAGCTCATATTGATCAGAATAATATCCCGTTCCTTCAAAATGCATCTGTCCGAAACTGCCGTCCGGATTTTTATCGAAATAAGGAATCGGAATAAAGTATGCATCACATGCAGGATCATTTTTTGCCGCAAAATAAACACTTTCCAAAGAATCCGACATACTCGCCTTATAACAGAAAAAAGCTACCTCTATTTTATCAGGTTTCAGACATAACGCTTCTCTTCCAAGCTTCTGAACCGTATGCAAAATCTGCTTAATCTGTGCCTGTCCCTGTGAAGCAAAATAAAGGAGTTCATAAAGTTCTCTTAATAATTGAGAAATAACGGTATCTTCCCCCATCATATTTTCCGCATATGCAAACATCTGGGAAACAAATTCCTGTATTTCCGCACATAAATTAAAAAAATCCTCATCCCTTTGGGTTTTCAGTTCCCGGCAGGCAGAAGCTAACGTATCTGTCAGTTCCAAAAATTGTTGTATATGTAATTTCCGCATTTTTACCACACCTTCCAAGGAGCTGTACCGTTACTCCAATGTGTTTCTAAAAAGGATCTGTCTCTCTGTGTATCCATACACTGCCAATAGCCGTGATGCTTATAGATTCCCAGTTTTCCCTCTGCCGCCAATGTTTCCAGGGGTGTACGTTCCAGTATACAGTTATCTTCTTCCTGCAGATACTGAAATACTTCCGGCTGCATTACCATAAATCCGCCATTGATCCAACCGCCGTCCGCCTTATCCTTTTCTCTGAAACCAACGATCTTTTCGCCGGTTTCATTCAGATCCAGCACCCCAAAGCGACCGCCGGGCTGTATTGCCGTCAGGGTTGTCACAGCACCACTTGCACGATGTGTTTCCAATAAGGCATTCAAATCTACATTACTTACCCCGTCGCCGTAGGTCAGCATAAAAGGCTCATCACCAATATATTTCTGTATTTTTTTAATACGTGCACCTGTTTGTGCATGCAGTCCCGTATCTACTAAAGTAACACGCCAGGGCTCTGCTACATTCTGATGCACAATCATTTTATTCTCTTCCGAAAAATCAAAAGTTACATCTGAACGATGGAGATAGTAGTCTGCAAAATATTCCTTAATGGCATGTCCTTTATATCCACAGCAGATTACAAAATCATGAAATCCGAAATGAGAATAATATTTCATAATATGCCATAAAATCGGCTGTTCTCCAATCGTAATCATCGGTTTGGGCTTCAAATGACTTTCTTCACTGATACGAGTTCCTAATCCCCCTGCCAAAATTACTACTTTCATCTATATCCCTCTATTCTTTTATCGTCCGGATTTTAGTATTCTTCATAAGGAAATTCCTGCATTATAAAAACAGACACTATTACAACTTTTATAAAGAGTTTCAGTATATTTACATAACACATCTTTAATAAACCTGTACTATATTTCCTTCTATTCTAATTCTCTTTTCGACAATATTTTTATTATTATAGTATAAATCTTCCTAAATATATATCGACAAAAGACACAAAAAATTTAACAATATGAGGAAATCCCCCTGTTCTTCTTCTCAAACAAAAACACGACCGCCGCGTTTTCTGTATCCCAAATTTCCCCACCCACATGGTAAGTGCCTGCTTTCCATGGCATCCCGCTTTCTGAAACACCCCGTCCAGTTGAAACGCAATTCTCGGCAGCAGTCCAAAATCTTCAAGCAGTGTAAACAACGGGAAAAAAATCGCCATCGGCGGCAGCATAACAGCCACCACCCAAGTCACCGTCAGCCAGATCCCATCCATCAGCAGACTTTCCAACCAGAGCGGAGAGCCAACAGACCGAAGTCCCAACCCCAGCATTTCGCCGCACTGATGAAACTGCCGCATCAGAAAATCCGACGGCACATTTGCACCTGCCACCGTGATCCAGAACACACCACCCAACAGCAGAAGCATCAGCAGAATGCCCCCTTTTGAAGAAAGTACCCATCTGTCGATCCGCTCTGTGTATCTGTCACGTTCTTCTTTTTTCTGCACCACTTCCAGACAGATTTCCTTTGCTCTTTCCAGAAACAGCAGCGAACGATTTTCCCGAAACAGATCCGTTTCATAGCCTGCTTCTGTTTCAGGTGTAATAGCATCCCAGCAAAGCCTTTTGGGCTGTATGATTACTTCTTTTTCAATAATCTGCAAAAGCGAGCCTTTCAATTCCTCCAGACCTACGCCCTGCCTTGCCGCCATTTTCACAACGGGCACACCCGTCAGCTTTTCCATTTTCTCTTTGTCCACAGAAATGCCCTTTTTTTCGGCTTCATCTGTCAGATTCAGACAAAAAACAACGCTATCCTGCAATTCCATTACCTGCAGTGCAAGCGGCAGATTCCGCTCCAGAGCCGTTGCATCCAGAACCACAAGCACTACATCACAGCATTCCCTGCAAAGAAACTCCTTTGCGGCAGATTCCTCCGCAGAATCAGAAAACAACGAATACACCCCCGGCAGATCATACAGAGAAATCCTGTACTTCTCCAGAGAAAATTCCCCTACCGCATTACCGACGGTTTTCCCTGACCAGTTGCCCGTATGCTGTTTCAATCCTGTCAGTGCATTGAAAACGGTACTTTTGCCTGTATTCGGATTCCCCGCCAAAGCCATACGTAATTGTTTGTCCTCACTCATACGGCTCTCCCTCCCTTACAACTTTTTCCACTTCCCCATTTTCTACATCTTCAGCTTCTTCTGCCAGAATTGCATCGGCATCTTTATCACGCAACGCAATCAAGGTATCCTTTACCCGATACACCCGTGTACCGCCGCCCGCACATTCATACAGCGGCAGCACTCGGCTGCCTCGGAAAAAGCCCAGATCAAACAGCCGCAATTTCTCATCGCCCCGCACTTCCTGCACAAAACAAAGCTGTTCCTGTGCGATTTCCGTCAGCCGTTTTCCACTGCTCATTCCACTCCCTCCCCGCATGGTGTTATACACAATATATACGACAGCACTGTTTTTTGTGCCAACACAAAAAAGCCCCGGACAAAAATCCGAGGCTCTATCTGCTTTATTAAAAAATTACATTCTTTCTTTGAATACGTCAACCATATCCAGTCTTTCCCAAGGCAGGTCAAGATCTGTTCTGCCGAAGTGACCATAAGCCGCTACCTGTTTGTAGATAGGTCTTCTCAGGTCGAAGTTTTTGATGATTGCTGCTGGACGCAGGTCAAAGTTTCTGTTTACGATTTCTGTGATTTCTTCATCAGAAATTTTGCCTGTGCCATATGTATTGATCAGAACGGAAACGGGTTTTGCAACACCGATTGCGTATGCTACCTGTACTTCACATTTCTTCGCGATACCGCTGGCAACGATGTTTTTCGCAACGTGTCTTGCTGCATAGCAAGCAGAACGGTCTACCTTTGTGGGGTCTTTGCCGCTGAATGCGCCGCCGCCGTGTGCTGCGTAACCGCCATATGTGTCAACGATGATCTTTCTGCCTGTCAGACCGGAGTCACCCATAGGGCCGCCGATTACGAATCTGCCTGTGGGGTTGATGTAGTATTTTGTATTTTCATCCAGCAGTTCTGCGGGGATTACTTTTTTCACTACATTTTCGATGATGTCTTTTTCAATCTGGCTATGTTCCACATCGGGATCGTGCTGGGAGGATACAACAACTGTATCTACTCTTACGGGCTTATCATCTACGTATTCTACTGTTACCTGAGATTTACCATCGGGACGCAGATATGCCAGTGTACCGTTTTTACGTACTTCTGTCAGTCTTCTTGTCAGCTTGTGTGCCAGAGAGATAGGCAGGGGCATCAGTTCTTCTGTTTCGTCACATGCAAAACCGAACATCATACCCTGGTCGCCTGCACCTGTGTCAAATTCGCTGTCGTCTTCGCCTGTTTTGTTTTCCAGAGAGTGGTCAACACCCAGAGCGATATCGGGGGACTGACCGTGGATCGCTGTCAGTACGGAGCATGTTTCGCTGTCGAAGCCGTATTTTGCTCTTGTGTAGCCGATTTCTGTCAGTGTTTCTCTAACGATTTTTTCAACGTCAACGTATGCTTCTGTTGTGATTTCGCCCATTACCATGATCATACCTGTTGTTGTGCATGTTTCGCAGGCAACACGGGAATTGGGGTCTTTTGCCAGCAGTGCGTCCAGCACGCCATCGGAAATCTGGTCACAGATCTTATCGGGATGCCCTTCTGTAACAGATTCGGAAGTGAATAATCTTCTGCTCATGTTCTGTTCTCCTTTTTTCTACGCAAATTTTTTCCAACTGTAAATAAAGTTTCTAAGGAGAGACTCATTCGAATTTTTCGCGTAAAAACCCATTCGTAATGCTTCGCATTACTCATGATTTGCTCCGCAAATCATTCAAAAAACATTCCGTCTGCCGCTTTTGCAAGCAAATCGGCTGCCATCCTGTTTTCCGAATAGTTTTCTCCGCTTTTCAACAAAAAAATAACCCCATCAGGGGTCTTCTAATGTAATCTCATCTTCCGCAAAACATGCGGGGGAATTGGCACCGATGCGTTTCCGCCGGTTGCCGGGTGTCACAGGGCCCTGTCCCTCAACCACTCTTGATAAGTTCTTTATTTACTTCCAAGGGTATTTTAACAGGTAAGCATATCCCGTGTCAATAAAAATCCGCTCTTTCCTATAAATTCCATCGGTTTACAGAAAAAGAGCGGACTCTTCGTACTTATTTTGTCAATTTTTCCACCAGATATGCCGCAATGCTTTCCAGACCTGCCTTGTCATCCGCATCAAAGCGATTGCTTACAGGGCTGTCGATATCCAGCACACCAAGTACTTTGCCTTCTGCACTCATCAAAGGCACCACGATTTCAGAACGTGTTTCTGCATCACAGGCAATGTAGCCATCATAGCAGTGTACATCTGCCGCCACCTGTGTTTCTTTCAGTTCCACCGCTTTACCGCACATACCTTTTCCGGGTGCAATATGGCTTACAGCCGCTCTGCCCTGAAAAGGTCCCAGAACCAATTCTTCACCGCTTACTCTGTAGAAGCCAATCCAGTTGACTGCTTCCAGTGCATCATTCAGAACAGCAGATGCATTGCACAGCGTTGCGATCTGGTCTTCTTCTTTATCAACATATAATTTTAACTGCTCCAGCAGCAGGGCATACAGACCCTTTTTCTCTGCAGGAAATGTTACAGGGATATAAGCCATCGGTAATCATCCTTTCCGTATAAAAATAAGCACTTATACTATATAGTACCATGAAACCATAAAACAGTGCTTACGTCAAGTCTTTTTCATTTATGAAAACACCGCTGAACTGCGGCAATCCAAATCTTTCCATAAACCACTGACATTTACACAGAAATACATAATAAATATTCAATCCGCATCCATGCAGGCTTTCAAAATTCCCCTGCCCTTTGGCAATCAGCAGATCTGCCGTTTCCATCTCTTTTTTTGCTTCTTCGGAAAGCATAGGAATGTATGTCCCTGCGATATTTGTACCGTTGGGGAGCACTTTTCCCAGTGTATCCAGTCCCACTTGCAGAGCATCCTCCATTGTGGCATCATTCAGCACAGGCTCCCCCCGTACGATGCTCACACATTCCAGATGCGGTGCTGTTTGCCGGATGGCTTCGATCAGCAGCTTATCCAACACGATTTCCCCGCAGTTGTCTGTCAGGAAAACAAGTTTTTTCGCCGTTTTCAGATTTTCAACAAAAACATGATATGTATGCTCGTCCAAAGGCAGTGTCAGAGCCTGCTCCATAAAATCCTGCAGTTTTTCATCATCTACACTGTCCAATGCCCCGAAATCAATATAATTCCCAATCTGAGAATAACAAAGTGCAAGAGCAAGCGGATCTTCGGCTTCTTTGATTTTCTGACGAATTTCCGCTTCCTTTACAAGCAGCATTTTATTATAGCCCTTTTTCAGTTCTTCAAAGCTGAAAGGCTTGCCAAAATACTCCTCATGCAGTCTGCTGATACGAGAGAGCAGAACAGGAGCAGGCTCTTCTGCCGCTCCCTCTGCAATGATGCCAAGCACCTTTGCCAGATATTCTGCCTTTTTTTCTTCATTCGCTTCTTTTTTGATGCCATCCGCCTGTCTTCTGACCAGACAATGGATACATTCCGCACTGACTTTCATATCATTCCCCCCGTTCCATCAGGCAGGGCAGAAGTGCCTTGCTCCATTTCTCTTTGAGCCGCTCCAAAGTCCACACCGCATTGGCAGGGCTTGTGGAGGGCATCTGCAGGGCTTCTATACCCAGCTTCTGTTCCTGATATTTTTTATATAGCTTATAGGATGTGCCGCCGTTGCAGAGTACGGGAATCCTTCCTGTTACCGCAAGGATACGCTCCAGATCGGCAGGCTCCACATTTTTAATACTGCTGTCACTGCTGCCAATGATATCACAGCTATGGATCACATCATGCAAAGCAATACCACTTCTGAGGAGCATCTCTTTCTTTTCTTCTATTGTCTGCGGCACAGCTTCCCCAAGAATTGCCGCCATCAGCTTCCAGAAACGGTTCTGCGGATGCCCGTAATAAAATCCCACTTCACGGGATTTTCTGGACGGTGCTGTCCCCAGAATCAGCACCTTGGAATCTGCATTGCAGACAGGTGCAAATTCCTGTGTGACACGCTCATACTTCTTTTCTGTCTTTTCCGATTTTTCCGTTTTTTTCATCAGACAAGCCCTTCTTTCAGCCAGTCTGCCACATCCAGTGCATGATAGGTAATCAGAATATCCGCACCCGCACGCTTCATACCGATCAGATTTTCCATCACGATACGTTTTTCATCAATCCAGCCCTGTGCCGCCGCCGCTTTTACCATGGCATACTCTCCGCTGACGTTATACACTGCCAGAGGCAGATCAAACCGATTCGCCGCCGCTTCCACAATATCCAGATATGCAAGTGCAGGCTTTACCATCACAAAATCAGCACCTTCTTCGATATCCTCCGCAATTTCCCGCAGGGCTTCTTTTTTGTTGTGGTAATCCATCTGATAGGAGCGTCTGTCCCCAAACTGGGGAGCAGAGTGTGCCGCATCCCGAAACGGACCATAATAGCCGGATGCAAATTTGGCACTGTACGCCATAATCGGAATATCCGGCAAGCCATTTTCATCCAGTGCTTCACGAATCGCACGCACACGCCCGTCCATCATATCCGAGGGTGCGATAATATCCGCGCCTGCCTGCGCCAGTGTCACGCTCATTTTTGCCAGAAGGGGCAGTGTAGCATCATTTAAGATTTTTTCGTTTTCCACCAGTCCGCAATGTCCGTGGGAAGTATATTCACATAAGCAGACATCGGCAATCACAAGCATATCGGGATATTTTTCCTTAATATGACGGATTGCCCGCTGTGTAATGCCATCGGGAGCATACGCCTGAGAACCAACCGCATCCTTATGCACAGGAATCCCGAAAATCAGAATCCCGCCAATGCCGCTTTCTGCTACTTCCTGCAGCATTTCATCCATACAGTCAATGGAATACTGATAAATTCCCGGCATGGATTCTATCGGATTTTTAATTTTTTCTCCCTCAATGACAAAAATCGGATAAATCATTTCTCTTGTCTGTATTTCTGTTTCCCGCACCAACCGACGCATCGCTTCTGTCGTACGCAGTCTTCTGAATCGCTTCATCTTTTTTCAACCTCCTGCAAAATGGCATTTACCAAGCCATCCACATTGAATTTTTTTGCTACGATCTGCTTTTCATAGCCGTTTTTTTCCAGTATCCTTGCCGTTGCTTCCCCGATGCAGACCGTTCTGACACCCACAGGGATACTGCCGCCCGCTTCCAGAAATCCTCTGACACCCGAACCGCTGGCAAATGTCAGAAAATCCAGTTCCGCCGCTTTCTGATGCGCATAGTGCTGTTTTTCTTTATCCACCAGAATGTCATAGATTTTGATATCTGCATATGTCATCTGTTCTGCATCGAATACCTCTGTCAGAATCTCCGAGCCCTGTTCTGCCCGCAGAATCAAAACAGGCACTTCTTTTTTTACAATGTCACATAGACCTCTTGCCAGATGCTCCACGTCATACACTTCAGGCAGGTAGGAAGCAAAAATCCCCCTCTGCTCCAGTGCCGCCGCCGTCCCTGTACCGATCACGGCAAATTTCAGCTTTGCCAGTGTGCGGATATCTATTTTCTTTTTCTGCAGATAGTCAAAGAAACTCTGCACCCCATTCGGACTGGTAAACACCGCCCAGCGATAGGCTTCAATCTGCTCCAAAGCCGCGTCCAGTGCCGCATTTTCTGTATATGGAACGATTCTGGAATAATCGAATTCCGTTACGGCCGCCCCAAGCTCCTCCAGTCTGTCCCGCAGCTTTCGGGTAATAGATTTTGTGCCTGTTACGCCAATTTTTATACCATGCAGGGGATAAGACACCGTATGGCTCAGATCCATACCCGCTGTTTCCCCAACAACAATAACAGCGGGGGCTTCCAGACTTTCTGCTCTTACCGCCTCTGCCAGATGCTTCAAATCACTTCGTACCGTTTTCTGCTCAGGGGTCGTGCCTTTGGAAATCACAGCCGCGGGCGTTTCGGGATCTTTGCCGCTTCTGAGAAGTCCCTCTGTAATTTCTTTCAGATGATGCAGTCCCATCAGAAATATCAGTGTCCCCTCAAGCTTTGCCAGTGTTTCCAGTCGTTCCGAAAGGGTATCCCTGCCGTCTGCCGCTGTATGTCCTGTAATCACATGAAAGCTTCTTGCCATTTTTCTGTGCGTGACAGGAATCCCCGCCGCCGCAGGCACAGCAATAGAAGAGGTCACGCCAGATACCACTTCATATGGAATCCCCTCTGCCTGCAATGCCAGAATTTCCTCTCCCCCTCTGCCAAATACAAAGGGGTCGCCGCCTTTCAGGCGTACCACCACATTCCCCGCTTTTGCCTTTTGTATCAGAAGGGCATTGATTTCGTCCTGAGAAGCAGAATGGCTCTGATAGCGTTTCCCTACATAAATCTGCTCACAGTCTGCCTTCGTTTCTTCCAGAAGCTTCGCCGCAGAAAGATCATCATACAGCACCACATCACATTTCTGCAGCAGTTTCAGCCCTTTCCATGTAATCAGCTCAGGATCGCCGCAGCCTGCCCCTACGAGATATACTGCTCCTTTTTTCATGCTTTCAACCTCCCGACCACATCAGCCGCAAGCTGTAATCTGTCAGCAATGGGCGCAGTGCCCTCTGCAAAGTGCTGTCCGTACATCGCTCTGAGGTGTATGGTTTCCCCTTTGATCTGGGCAAATGCCGCCGCAGGCTCACTGCAGTCTGCATTGAGCAGCATCAGCACCTCACGCTCTGTTTCAAAAATATATTTCGTTTCCATATGATGAATATGCCCAACAAGGTCAGACCATCCTGCTTTCCCCTCTGCCACAATAATGCCCTGACACGCCGCAGGCAGAAATTCCTCAGGCGAAAGGATACGAAAACTATACCCATCTTCTTCCGTAATCCCCATGCGGTCAAGCCCCGCTTTTGCGAGTATAATAGCATCATAACAGCCGTTTTTCAGCTTTTGCAGTCTTGTCTGTATATTGCCCCGAATCAGCTTACATTCCGCCCATGGAAAATTTTTCTTTACAAAAACCTCTCTCCGCAGACTGCCTGTGCCGATCACATGGCATTCCTCCGGTTTTCTGCCTTTTGGCATGATGAGCACATCTCTTGGATCATCCCGCTTCAGTACGCCGATAATCTCCAGACCCTCTGCCAGAAAAATCGGCAGATCCTTGCCGCTATGGATGGCAATATCAATTTCATCCCGCAGAAGCATTTCTTCAAATTCGGAAGCAAACAGCCCCTTACTGCCAATCTCCCAAAGAGGCTTATCCAATATTTTATCCCCTCTCGTCTGAAAGGGAACAATTTCTGTCTGTAAATCCGGACACGCCGCCAGAAGTGCCTGTTCTGCCAGTTCTGTCTGCCGCAGGGCAAGTTTACTTTTTCGGCTGCCGATTCGGATGTTCTTTTTCATGTTGCTTCCTTTCTTTGCTCAGACAGTTTCTCCCGTCCAAACTTTTTTCTTTCTCCAAAATTGCGTTAATCTCTTCTTCTGTAATATTTCCCTCTTTTTCCAGTGCAAGGGCAAACAATGCCCGAAAGACAGCTTCCCGCCGTCTGCTGTCTGTAATTTCCGCTTTTATGCGTTCCCGTACAGCCGAAAGCTGTTCGATCGTACGATCAAAATGCTGCGGGATGGATTCTTCCACCTGCTTACGGATATATTGTGCCGCAAGAGGGCTCCCACCGCCGCTGGTAAAGCCTGCCACAAACTCTCCGCGTTTTACCAGAGCGGGGAAGAAAAAACTGCATTTCTCCCTGTCATCCACAATATTGACAGGAATATTTCTTTCCCTGCAAAGATTGGCGATCTTGGCATTGACCGCTTCATTGTCGGTTGCCCCGATTACAAACGCCATTCCCTCTATATCCTCCGCAAGAAAGGGGCGCTGGATACGCCGAATCCCGTGAAGTTCCAGAAATTCCAGAAGCTCCGCACAGAACGCAGGAGAAACGACTGTGATTTCCGTTCCGAAAGGATGCAGTTTTTCAATTTTTCGCAGAGCGACCACGCCGCCGCCCACTACCAGACAGGGCTTCTGCCCGATCTCCATAAAAAAAGGAAAATAACTCATCTTCTCTCTCCTTCTTTTTTCTTTGCTTCCAA
>CALASU010000085.1 GCA_937888765.1 uncultured Clostridia bacterium
TGGTGGGTGGTTGCTGCGGTACAACCCCTGCATATATTGCGGCGGTGAAAGAAAAAACAGGCGGCATGAAACCTCTGCCTCTGACACAGAAAAATATTTCCTGCGTATCCTCTTATACACATACTGTGGAATTTGGGGCTTCTCCCATTCTGATCGGGGAACGCATCAACCCTACAGGCAAAAAACGCTTCAAACAGGCGTTAGTGGAAAAGGATCTGGATTATATTCTGAATGAAGGCATCAATCAGCAGGAAAAGGGCGTACAGGTATTAGATGTGAATGTAGGTCTGCCAGAAATTGAGGAATGTGCGATGCTGAAAACGGTCTGCTTTGAATTGCAGGCAATCATTGACCTGCCTTTGCAGATTGATACAACAGATGTGACAGCGATGGAAGCGGCACTTCGTCTGTATAATGGGAAAGCAATGATTAACTCTGTAAATGGCAAGAAAGAATCCATGGAGGCGATTTTCCCTCTGGTGAAAAAATACGGTGGTCTGGTTGTTGCATTGACATTGGATGAAAACGGCATTCCAGAAACAGCGGCAGGACGTGTTGCGATTGCGGAAAATATCTTAAAAATAGCCGAAAGCTACGGTATTGCAAAGAAAGATATTATTTTTGATACACTTGCAATGGCAGTCAGTGCGGATGCCAATGCAGCAAAGGTAACTCTGGATGCTTTGAAAGAAATCCATGACAGACTGGGCTGCAATACCATTCTTGGTGTTTCCAATATCTCCTTTGGTCTGCCCAACAGAGATGCGATCAACAGCACATTCTTTGCAATGGCATTGCAGAATGGTCTGTCTGCGGCAATCATGAATCCATTTTCCGGAGATATGCTGAAAACATATTATACGTATCGTGCTTTGATGGGCTATGATGCAAATTGTGAAGAATACATCTCTTTTGCACCGAGCATCACAGCGGCGGCTGCAATAGCACCTGCACAGCAGGCAACAGCGGACGAATACAAATCTGCGTTACAGAAAGCGATTGTAAAAGGCTTGAAAGAGCAGGCGGGGGAACTGACAGCAAAGTTGTTAGAAGAAACAGCACCTCTGGAAATTGTACAGAATGAAGTGATCCCTGCACTGGACATTGTAGGGAAAGGCTATGAAGCGAAAACAGTATATCTGCCCCAGCTGCTGATGAGTGCGGAAGCGGCAAAGAGTGCATTTGAAAAAATCAAAGCGGCATTATCCGCAGAAACAGGGGAAAGTGCCACAAAATGCAGTGTAATCATTGCTACAGTAAAAGGCGATATTCATGATATCGGGAAAAATATCGTGAAGCTGCTGCTGGAAAACTACGGCTTTGCAGTAACTGATCTTGGCAGAGATGTTGCACCCGAAACCATTGTGGAAGAAGTGAAAAAGCAGAATGCACCTTTGGTGGGGCTGAGCGCATTGATGACAACAACAGTACCCGCAATGGAAGAAACCATTCAGCTTCTGAGAAAAGAAGCACCTTGGTGTAAGGTTATGGTCGGCGGTGCGGTACTGACACAGGACTATGCGGACAGAATCGGCGCCGATCATTACGGCAGGGATGCTATGGAAGCAGTAAGATATGCAGAAACCATAGCGGAATAAAAGACTTTGGGGGCGTTGCCCCCAAACCCCCACGAGGGGGTCACCCCCTCGACCCGATAT
>CALASU010000086.1 GCA_937888765.1 uncultured Clostridia bacterium
TCAGGTGATATTTGTCCGCATATTTTTCCAGAATGACCTGTACCTTCTTCCCTGCTTTTTCCAGAGCGCCGCCCAGTGCCAGACAGGCACCAATGGCGTCACCATCAGGATTCAGGTGGCCTGCCAGCGCGATCGTATCGGCTGACAGGATCCATTCCATGATTTTTTCAAAAGAGTCATTTGCTTTCATCATTCAGCATCTCTCTCTTCTTTTTCCTTTGCAATCTGGCTGAACAGCTGATCCATATGAATTGCATATTCTGCGGATTCATCCAGTTTGAATCTCAGTTCAGGTGTATAGCGCAGATTGATTCTCTGGGCGATCAGACGACGGATAAAACCACCGGCGTTCTGCAGCCCTTTCATTACATTTTCCTTATCTTTTTCGTTACCCAGTACGGAAACAAAAACCTTTGCATATTTCAGGTCCTGTGTTGTTTCCACACGGATCACGCTTGTCATCGCACCAATACGGGGATCTTTCAGTTCTGCTCTGATGATCTGAGACAGTTCCTTCATGATCTCATCATTGATACGGGAAAGTCTGTTATTTGTTTTCATACGTTTCACCTATATCTTAGCGGGGTACTTCCACCATTGTGAATGCTTCTACCCAGTCGCCTTCTTTTACATCGTTGAATTTCTTGAATACCAGACCGCATTCGTAACCCTGTGTTACTTCTTTTACGTCGTCTTTGAAACGCTTCAGACTTTCCAGATCGCCTTCGTATACTACGATACCGTCACGTACAATACGTACCTGGCAGTTACGTACAATCTTACCGTCTTTTACATAGCTGCCCGCGATTGTACCAACGCCGGATGCTTTGAATGTCTGACGAACTTCTGCATGCCCCAGTACTTTTTCTTCGTAAACAGGGTCGAGCATACCTTTCATCGCTGCCTGGATATCTTCGATTGCGTTATAGATTACACGATACAGACGGATGTCAACCTTTTCTTCATCTGCAAATGCTTTTGCAGCGGGTTCGGGACGTACGTTGAAGCCGATGATGATTGCGTTGGACGCAGATGCCAGCAGAACGTCACTTTCTGTAACTGCGCCAACACCGCCGTGGATTACGCGTACACGTACTTCTTCGTTTGTCAGTTTTTCCAGACTCTGACGAACCGCTTCTACAGAACCCTGTACGTCAGCTTTTACGATAACGCCCAGTTCTTTCATGTTGCCGCTCTGAATCTGGTTGAACAGATCATCCAGGGATACCTTCTGAGGTGTCTGGCTGATCAGTGTTTCTCTGTTTTTCGCAATTACGCTTTCAGCCAGCTGTCTAGCCTGTTTTTCATTTGCCGCAACGTAGAAGCTGTCGCCTGCTGCGGGAACTTCAGACAGACCCAGAATTTCAACGGGTGTGGAAGGGCCTGCTGCTTTTACACGTCTGCCCTTGTCATCTGTCATCGCTCTGATTCTGCCGTATGCAGGACCTGCTACAACGGGATCACCTACGCGCAGTGTACCGCTCTGTACCAGTACAGTTGCAACGGAACCACGACCTTTGTCCAGCTGTGCTTCGATGATTGCACCTCTTGCTTTTTTGTTGGGGTTTGCTTTCAGTTCTTTCATTTCTGCTGTCAGAATGATCATTTCCAGCAGGTTGTCGATACCTTCTTTTGTATGTGCGGAAACAGGTACACATACAGTTGTGCCGCCCCAGTCTTCTGCCAGCAGTTCATATTCTGTCAGTTCCTGTTTTACTCTGTCGGGGTTTGCCGCAGGTTTATCCATTTTGTTGATTGCTACGATGATTTC
>CALASU010000087.1 GCA_937888765.1 uncultured Clostridia bacterium
CCACAGACTGCTGGAAACTTGCCGCAATATCCTCAGGGACAATTTCCGCACCCATCATTTTCTGTTTGTTCACATAGTTCAGCACAGCAGATTTCAAGCCGCTGAAGCTGAAATCATAGCTGTCTTCTTCTAAGAATACACGGGGGAATTTTACTGCATCGGGGTTGCCAAGTTTTGCCGCCGCATCAATCTTCGGGCCGCCGGGGTATCCCATGCCGATTGCACGGGCAACCTTATCGTATGCTTCCCCTGCCGCATCATCTCTTGTTTTTCCCAGAATCTGATATTCACCGTATGCAGGCACATATACCAGATGGGAATGTCCGCCGGATACTACCAGAGCCATGTAAGGAGGCTCAAAATCCTTGTTCTGGATATAGTTGGCACAGATATGCCCTTCGATGTGATGTACGCCGATCAAGGGCTTTCCTGCCGCATACGCCAGTGCTTTCGCTTCAGCCAGACCAACCAGCAGTGCACCCACCAATCCGGGGCCATACGTCACGCCAACAGCGTCCATTTCTTCCAATGTCATGCCTGCTTCTTTCAGTGCTGTCTTAATTACGCCGTCAATCGCTTCCACGTGCTTACGGGATGCAATTTCTGGCACAACGCCGCCATACAGTGTATGCAGGTCAATCTGAGAGGAAATGATATTAGAAAGCACCTCTCTGCCGTTTTTTACAACTGCCGCCGCTGTTTCATCACAGGAGCTTTCAATCGCCAGTATATAAATATCTTTTTTTTCGTCCATATCGTTACCTCCGCTTTATGCTTTTATGCTTCCTTCGGGAAGTCAATGGTCATACATTTACGTTCTTCTCCCAGCTCTGTTTCCGGAAAAATCTCCTTTGCAACAGGGAGATATTCCTCTGGATCATGCAAAGAGGGGCTGAAATGGGTCAGCCACAACTTTTCCACCCCTGCATTTTTCGCCATTCTTGCCGCTTCGGAAAAAAGCATATGCTTATTCTCTTTCGCTTTCTGTTTCTTATCTTCCTCGCCGTACATCCCTTCACAAATGAAAAGCTGTACACCTGTCACAAACTTCATCACACGGTCAATGGGGCGGCTGTCGGTACAGTAAGCAACCGCAATGCCCTTTCTGGCTTCGCCTAATACCATATCTGCCGTAATAATCTTACCGTCATGCTCCACACTGCCCTCTTTCTGCACCTTGCCCCATAAAGGCTTGGGCAGGTTCAGTGCTTCCGCTTTTTTAATATCAAATCTGCCTCTGCGTTTCAGATCCAGTCGATATGCAAAGCATCTTACCATATGGTCAGCAGGGCAGTGGCTGATAGAAAACTCCCCGATCTGAATAGGGTTCGGTGTTTCTTTATCCAGTTCAATATATTCGATGGGAAATGGCAGCTCAGGGGCGATTCTTGTCAGCCCCTCTACGATATACTGCAGTCCATGTGGGCCGATCAATGTCAGCGGCTCTGTACGTCCTGCATTGCCGATGGTAAGCAGAAGCCCCGGCAGACCCGAAATATGGTCTGCATGGAAATGTGTAAAACAGATCACATCAATTGCTTTAAAGCCCCATCCCAGCTGTTTCATCGTTACCTGCGTTCCTTCGCCGCAGTCAATCAGCATCAGCCGCCCGTTCAGACGAGCCAGCATCGCTGTCAGGAACCGTGTCGGCATAGGCATCATACCGCCTGTCCCCAGCAAACAAACATCTATCATTATTTCGATTCTCCTTTGTCGATTTCGTATTCTCTCCATTCACTTATTTATCATACCGCAAACAGCAAAAAAACACAATCTTTTCCGCATGGTAAATCCCGCTCTCCTGCGTCCATTCCAAAATATCCACATCATTTTGGCTGTAAATCCCTCTTTTTACGCTTCAAAAACAACTTTTCCACATTCTTTTAAAAAAATCGCAAAAAATCCGTTGATTTATCTTGCAAAACCCGGACTTTTCTGCTAGAATATCTTTGTTATGTCACATGAGCAAGATTTTAAAGGAGGTGCGACAGATGGCTAAATGTGAAATTTGTCAGAAAGGCCAGATTACAGGTCACAGAATCAGTATCGAACGTTCCCAGGTAAGTAGACGTGCAAATAGAAAATGGAAACCCAACGTAAAGAAAGTGAAAATCGTTGAAAGCAACGGTAACATCAAATCTATTTACGTTTGCACAAGATGCATGCGTTCCAACAAAATTACTCGTGCTATCTAATTCCAGACGGAGCTTCCAAAAGCCAATCTTTTCCAAGAAAAGATTGGCTTTTTTTCATATTCCGCCCTTTACTAATAACCAGATCCCCAGTCCAATCAGAATCGTCCCGATCAGTACCACACATTTCGGCAGCAGACACGCAAAGAGCATCCCTAATCCCAAAGCAATTAAAATAATACCGCCCAACCATTGCAGCGGCATACCCCTGCACCGCTTCCGCATACCGACACCCCCTTTTTTTATCTTTATTCCCCAAAAGAAAAAACGTGAGGCAAAGCCTCACGTTTTTTAATCTTTTGAGCGGATAACAAACAGATATCCTTCTTTTATATCAATTGTAGCCGTTTCCTCTGCCAGCACATTGCTCACGGCAATATAATCGCTGTCCAGTGTCAGATCGAAGTCTGTCAGCGGATAAGAAAAGCCTTTTAATGTAATGCCCTTTACTTCCATAGAAAGCGGGATGGTAGAAACCAGATCGCCAATCTTCCCCTCTACAGTCAGATGGCTGTCAATAATCTCTACACAGTTCTTTTCATCCACCAGTCTTGCCCTCACGCCCTTTTTGAGCAGGGACAGCAGATAGTGTGCATTTGCCAATGTATGGTCGAAACGGTCACCGATGCCGCCAAACAGCACCAGATCGGTCACGCCCAGCTCCAGTGCCAGAAAAATGCCAAGCTCCATATCCGTTTCGTCTTTTCTTGTGGGAAACTGTCTGATCGGGATATTCTTTGCCTTATAATACTCCAGCACATCATTCGTTGTAGAATCGAAATCCCCCACGATATAGTCGGGGTCAATGCCCAGAGCCTTTGTATGACGCATACCCGCATCACAGCAGATGACCACCTCAGCCCCTGCCATATAGTCCTTGCAGAAGCTGTAATCGTTAATTGCTGCACCTGCAAAAATTACTGCCTTCATGTTTATTCATACTCCTTAAAGATATCCATAAAGCCTTTTGCCGCACCTGCGATATCATCCTTGCCGAATACAGCAGAGCCTGCAACAATCACATTCGCACCTGCATCCAGTACCGTACGCACGTTATCCAGTGTGACACCGCCGTCTACTTCAATATCATAGTTCAGCCCCAGTTCTTTTCTCCATTCAGCCAGCTGTCTGATTTTGGAAACGTGCTGTTCCATGAATTTCTGGCCGCCGAAGCCGGGTTCTACTGTCATTACCAATACCATATCCACATCTTTCAGATAAGGATATACTGCATCTACAGGTGTTCTGGGGTTCACAGTAATCGCAGCCTTTGCACCTGTTGCCTTGATCTGCTGAATCACTTCTGCGGGGTATTTTGTTGCTTCCACATGGAAGTTGATCAGATCTGCTCCTGCTTTGCGGAACTCTTCGATGTATTTTTCGGGTTCCACAATCATCAGATGCACGTCAAATACCATTTTGCTGTCTTTTCTGATGCTCTTGATTACAGGGATACCAAAAGAAATGTTAGGTACAAATCTGCCGTCCATAACATCCAGATGGATATAGGGTGTGCCTGCTTCTTCGATGATTGCCAGCTGTTCTGCCACCTTTCCGAAATCAATGGAAAGCATAGAGGGGGAAAGATAATAGTTCATACTCAATATCTCCTTTCTTCTTCTTCCTTCAATTCTTCATAAATAGTCACATATCTGTCATACCGCTTCTGTGCCACGGCTTCGCCGATTTCAGCCTTTACCGCACAGTCGGGTTCATTGATATGGATACAGCCGTTATAATAGCATTTGTGTATAAACGGCTCAAATTCACGGAAATGATACTGCAGTTTTTCAGAAGGGATATGATTCAGAAACAGAGAGGTAAACCCGGGAGAATCCACAATATAACTCTTATCTGTAATCTGAATCAGCTCCGCATGGCGTGTGGTATGCTTACCACGCTGAATTTTTTCACTGATTGCCCCTGTGCTCAGTTCCAGACCGGGGAATGCCGCATTGATCAGACTGCTTTTGCCAACCCCCGAAGGACCTGCAAATACAGAAATCTTATTTTCCAGAGCCGCTCTGAGTTCCTCAATGGCAATGCCCTTTTCTGCACTGGTACAGATGACAGGATACCCTGCCTTGCGGTACATTTCTGCCGCTTCCAGATACTGTTCTTTTTTATCCCTGTCAATTTTATTGATGACAATGACAATATCCAGCTCCTGCTCCTCTGCAAGCAGCAGGAAGCGGTCTAAGAGGTCTAAATTCATATTCGGGCTTTTTGCCGCAAATACGATTACCGCCTGATCTACGTTGGATACACGGGGACGGATCAGTTCATTGCGTCTGGGCAAAATTTCATCCAGACTGCCTTTTTTATTTTCTTCATCCAGTACGGAGATGCGTACCGCATCCCCGACTGTAGGACGGATTCTCTCTTTGCGGAAAATCCCTCTTGCACGGCATTCATATACGCCCATTTCGGTATCAATATAATAAAAACCGCCAATTCCTTTTAAAATTACGCCTTCCAGCATTCTTTCACCTTATTCCGTTTCTTTATTCTGAGAAGTTTACATTCTGAGACCACTGCTGTACATCGTCAATATAGCAGGTTACTGTGCCGCTGCCTGTACCTGTTACGGAGATGCTGTAAGGGAATTCGGAAACCTCTCTATATTCATCTACAACAGGGAATGCACCGTCTGCATCATTTTTTACCACTCTTACATATACAGAGCCGCTTTCCGCCGCAGGAGGGTTCACTGTAAAGTATTTTGTGCTGCTTGTCTGTGCAGGAGCCTGTACTTCCGGTGTTACAGGTTCAGGTGCGGGTGTCACAGGCTCGGGTGCGGGTGTTACAGGTGCAGGTGTCGGTGTTGTCTGTTCGGGTTTTGTTTCAGGCTTACCGTTGCTGATTACCAGATTTACCACACTGCCTTTTGCCACACTGTTATTGGCACGAATGGTCTGTGTGATTACCTTGCCTTCATCCACTCTGTCACTTGTTGTATAGGATACACTGCCGACCTTCAGCCCTACTGCTTCCAGACTGCGGCGTGCTTCCGCTTCTGTTGTGTTTGTCACATCGGGTACAGCTACTTCATCATTTTCCGCACCCTTGCTGACTTTCAGAATAATATCACTGTTGGCTGTAATTTCACCGCCTTTCAGAGGACTCTGTTCAAATACCTTGCCAACCTCAAATTCATCATTGAATTCATATACAACCTGTACCGTATCGCCTACCAGCTTGATAATGGATTCTACAGCCGCCTGTTCTTCCTTACCGACCACATCAGGCATTTTTTCGCTTGTCAGCCCCAGACTGACTTTGACACCGATCTTTGTATTTTCGGCAATCATCGTGCCCTCACTGACAGACTGATAGAAAATATAGCCCGCATCATAGTAACTGCTGTAATCTTCGCCGTCTTCTACCAGTGTGATCCCCAGCGCTTCTGCTGTTCTTACCGCATCATCGTAGGTCTGCCCGATAAACATAGGCATTTCAATATCCTTTTCTCCGCCGCCGATGCCGCTTCTCATAAATTTCAGCCCCGCCGCAGAAATAGCAACAATCAGAATCAGTGCTGTAATCACTGCCGCAATTACAACCTTGCGTTCTGTTCTTCTGTCATGTTCGTTATCAAAATCTTCTTCCAGTCTGGGATTCTTACGTTTGGAATCAGGGCGTTTGCTTGCCTTTACAGACTCTTTTGCCATAACTTCTTTTTCATATTCATCCTGCTTGGAAATCTGCAGATTTCTGCTGTATTTTTCAAAATTTGCCAGTGCTTCGGACTGTCTGGGTGTATCCGCTTTTTCCATAGACTTTTCGGAGAATGGCGCACCATACTGTGCTTTTTTCGGATACAGGCTTCTTTCAATTTTTTCGGGAGGAATAGGCTTTGGTGCTCCCGCAGGAGGCAGTTTTTCCTTCTGCAGTGTAGATACAGATCTGGAACGGATATATTCCAGTTCTTTCGGGTCTGCCGGCTTTGTTGTCTGTGGTGTTTCCACCTGCGCCTGTGCCGCTTTTTCTGCCGCCGCCTTTTCCTGTGCCGCTTTCAGCTGTGCCGCCGCTTCTGCGCGTCTGGACATACGCATCCCTTCACTTGTTGCTGTCAGATCACCCATCGCACTGGATGTGGAATTGACAACATTGCCTGCTGCCTGCACTCTCTTTGCATCAGATTCTTTCCGGGGATATGCACCGCTTGCCATATCCGCTCTGGCACGAATCAGATCCGCCAGCAGCAGTTCGATATTGGCATAGCGTTCATCTGCTTTTTTCATGGTTGCCTTTTTGATGATACCCTCCAGAGAGCGTGTACAGTTTGGATTGTATTTACGGATATCGGGCAGTTCATTGTTAATGTGCATCAGTGCAATGGATACAGAGTTATTTCCCTGAAAGGGCAGTACCCCTGTAATCATTTCAAACATCGTAATCCCCAGAGAGTAAATATCACTCTTTTCATCCACATAGCCGCCTCTTGCCTGCTCAGGAGAGAAGTAATGCACAGAGCCAGCCGCATTGGCTGTTGTTGTCATTGTGGAAACCGTTGCCGCTCTTGCAATCCCGAAGTCTGTTACCTTTACCACACCGTCCGTGCCTACCAGAATATTCTGGGGCTTGATATCTCTATGTACGATATGGCTTTTGTGTGCCTGTGTCAGTGCAGACGCAATCTGAATCGCTACATTGATTGTAGAACGGGAATCAAAGGGAGCTTTCTCCTTGATCGCTTTTTTCAGCGTATCCCCATGGATATATTCCATAACGATATAGTTGATATCGCCGTCATCTCCTACATCATAGGCACGCACAATATTCGGATGTGACAATCTTGCCGCAGAGCACGCTTCCGAACGGAAACGCTGTATAAAATCTGCATCTCCCACAAATTCTTCTCTTAAAACCTTTACTGTAACAAATCTATCGAGTTTTCTGTCTTTCCCTCTATAAACAACTGCCATGCCGCCGGAACCGATTTTCTCAATGATTTCGTATCTGCCGCTGAGGACAGTACCCGGATTCAATAACATGCGTTTCTAACCTCCTTATATTTCTACTAAGATCAGAGAAATATTGTCCTGTCCGCCCCTGCGGTTCGCTTCTGTTACCAGAAGCTTCGCCTTTTCTTCTATCGGCATCTGCTTTTCCAAAATTTCTCCTATTTCTATATCCCGCAGCATTCCCGAAAGACCATCGGTGCAGAGCAATAACAGATCCCCCTCTTTGACAGGGCGAATCGTTGTATCTGTTTCCACAAAATCCCGAATCCCGACTGCACGGGTAATGATATTCCGCTTCGGATGGTCAACGGCTTCTTCTTTTGTAATCATACCTGATTTTACCAGTTCCATTACATAGGAATGGTCTGTGGTCAGAAGCATCAGCGCATTTTTGCGAAACAGGTATGCTCTGCTGTCTCCTACATGGCTGATATATACCTTATCCCCACGCACAGCCGCCGCAACCATAGTTGTCCCCATTTCCGCATATTCCCGTTCAGAATTGGATTTTTCATATACCACTCGATTCGCTTCTGCCATTGCATCTGTCAGCAGATCCGGCAGATCTTCCTTTTCTGCGTGCTGCATTTCTTTCCAGAAATGCTCCAGAAATGCCTCAATGGCACTGCTGCTTGCAATTTCCCCTGCATTACAGCCGCCCATGCCGTCCGCTACCAGATAAATATTTTCTGCAGGATCATCGCCCGCTGAAATATAATAGGCATCCTCATTATTTTTCCGACATCTGCCGATGTCGCTTATTCCTACTGCTTTCAAGCTTCTTCCACCTCCTCTTTTCAGGATTCCTGTTCGTTTTCTGATTCTTTTTTCAGATGACTGCGGCGAAGCTGTCCGCACGCCGCATTGATATCACTGCCCAGCTTTCTTCTGACAGTTGTTTCCACGCCGTACTCCTGCAAAATGGAAGCAAAGCGTCTTACCCTGTCATCAGAGCTTTTTACATAATTTCTTTCCTTTACATCATTCACGGGAATCAGATTCACATGACACAGGATATGACGCAGCTTTCTGCCCAGCTCTCTTGCATCCTCGTCACTGTCATTCTGTCCGTGAATCATGGCATATTCAAATGTAATTCTGCGTTTTGTCTTATCTGCATAGTCCCTGCATGCCTGTAAAAGTTTTTCCATAGAGTATACCTTTGCAATGGGCATGGTCTGTCTGCGGATTTCATCATTGGGTGCGTGCAGAGAAACCGCAAGCGTAATCTGCAGATTTTCCTCCGCCAGATCATACATTTTATCCACAAGCCCGCAGGTAGAAAGGGTAATGTGTCTTTGTCCCATATTCTGCCCCTTGGGATCGTTGATCAGACGCAAGAATTTCACAACATTGTCATAGTTATCCAGAGGTTCGCCGCTGCCCATCAGCACCACACCATGCACACGCTCGCCGCTGTCATGCTGAATCGCATAAATCTGGGAAAGCATTTCCCCCGCTGTCAGACTGCGTTCCACCCCGTCAAGCGTAGACGCACAGAATTTACAGCCCATACGACAGCCCGCCTGTGTGGAAATACAAACCGTGTTGCCGTGTTCATATTTCATCAGTACACTTTCAATCACAGAGCCGTTTTCCAGTGCAAACAGATATTTTCTGGTACCGTCGATCTTGGAAACCAGCTTTGTTACCATTTCCACGCCGCTGAGTTTCGCCTTTTCGTTCAGCTTTTCTCTAAGCCCCTTGGAAAGGTTTGTCATTTCCTCAAAGCTGTTTACCTGCTTTGCATGGAGCCAGTCAAAAATCTGCTTTCCTCTGAACTTAGGCTCGCCCAGTTCTGCAAGAAACTGTTCCAGCTCCTGTATATTCATGGATTTCAGATCCGTTTTTTCCATAACTTAGTCCTTTCTTCTCATTCTGGAAATAAAGAAACCATCTGTTCCTGTTTTATGCGGCAAAAGAGTAATATACCCCTGCTGTGCAGTAGGTACATCCCAATCAGCAGGCAGGAATCCGGAAATATCTTCTGCTTCAAATTCGGGATGCTGTTTCAGGAACCATTCCAGATTCTTTTCATTTTCCTTGCGGCAGAGTGTGCAGGTGCTGTATACCAGAACCCCGCCTTTTTTCACATAACCCGCCGCATTTTCCAGAATTTCTTTCTGTATCTTTGTCAGCGCGTCGATCTCATCGCCGTTTTTCTTCATACGAATATCGGGCTTCTTACGCATCAGCCCTTCTCCGGAACAGGGAGCATCTACCAGTACTCTGTCATAGCTTTCCCTGCCTGCTTCCTCCGCTTCCGCCGCATCCTGTACCTTGCATTCCATGCAGGTAATGCCAAGGCGTGCCGCACCATCTTCCATCAGTTCAATCTTATGCTCATAAATATCTCTGGATTGCAGTGTACCTGTATTCTGCATCTGCTGTGCTGCTGTGAAGCTCTTGCCGCCGGGTGCCGCACAGAGATCAATCACTGTATCCCCTTTCTGGGGGTCTAATATCTTCACTGCCAGCTGAGAGCTTTCATCCTGCACGTGAAACAGCCCGTCACGGAAAGCAGACAACTTTGTCAGATCGGCTGTCTTTGTCAGATGCAGTGCATTTTCACAGACCCTGCCGTCCGCCACTTCTACGCCTGCCGCTTCCAGCAATTCTTTCAATGCTTTCTGATCTGTTTTCAGTGTATTCACACGAATTGTCACATCGGGTGCCTGATTGTCAAAGGCACAGATGCTTTCTGTCTGTTCGTAGCCATAATAAGCTACCCACATCTTTACCAGCCACAGAGGATGGGAATAGCGTACAGAAAGATACTCTGCCGTACCTTCTTCGGGCAGTTCCACGCCCTCCTGAAATTTTGCCACTTTACGCAGTACACCGTTTACAAAGCCCTTCAGCTGTCTGTAGCCTCTCAGTTCTGCCAGCTTTACCGCTTCATTGACTGCCGCAGAATAGGGTACATCCATAAAATAGATCTGGTATACCGCCGTACGCATCACAGCCAGCAGCCAAGGCTTCATTTTTTCTGTTTTTGTGTTAGACCATGTATTCAGTACATGATCTATAAAAATGAGGTTACGCAGTGTGCCGTTTACCACCTCAGTCACGAAAGCTCTGTCCTGACGGCTCATTGCCCCATTCTGGCGCAGTAAACGCCGTAATGTCATTGTATTATAGGCTTCTGCGGTCATGATTTCCATAATCGCTTCTGCCGCAATTTCCCTGGGATTGATTTGAACCATTTGTTTCAATTCCTTCCATAGTTTTATCGTATCATCAACTTATTATTATACGGTATTTTCGGCTTATCTTCAAGGTTTTCGCTGTTTTTTCGACAAAAATAAAACTCTGCGAGCAACGCTCCCAGAGTTTTATTTTTAATCGTCGTTTCTGGCTCCGAAAATCGCCAGTAATCTCAGCAGTTCCGCAATCGCCGCAAATGCCGCCGCAACGTATGTCATTGCCGCCGCACGCAGTACCTTTTTCGCACCGCCGATTTCATCTGTGCCTAAGAAATTCTGATCTACCAGCAAATCAATCGCTCTGGAAGATGCATTGAACTCTACAGGCAGTGTAATCACTGTGAATGCCACAGACAGGGAATAAAACAGAATCCCCAGAAACAGCATGCTGTTCCCTGTGCCGCCGCCGAAAAACAACCCAATGAAGATCAGAGGGAATGCCAGCTTAGAGCCAAAGTTACACAGTGGTACAAAGAAACTTCTCAGTGCCAGAGGGCCATAGCCCACATCATGCTGAATCGCATGACCTGTTTCATGTGCCGCAACGCCCAGTGCCGCTACAGAAGCACTGTCATATACGCTCTGGGACAGACGCAGTGTCTTTGTTCTGGGATCATAGTGGTCAGTCAGATGCCCTGCCACACGTTCCACACGTACATCATAAATGCCGGAATTCTGCAGCATCAGTGTTGCCACCTGTGCCCCTGTATACCCTCTGCGGTTTGCCACACGGGAATATTTTTTATATGTCCCGCTGACCTGCATCTGTGCATACATAGAAAAAATAAACGCTAAAATAACCAGAAAATACATATTCGGTTCCTCCTATTCTGATACAGTTTTTTTACTGTAAAAGAACGCCCTCAGTCATTGCATGACCGCGCAGATAAGCGTCTGCTGCCATTTTCTTCCCGCCTCTTGCCTGTACTTCTTTAATTCTTAAAATACCGTCGCCGCATTTTACCGCAAAGTCTTTTTTGGTTACCTCTACGATTTCCCCGAAAGCGGCTTCGGGATAGTTCCCCTCTGCACATTCTGCCCAGAACATTTTCAGAGGTTCTTCTTCATAAATGGCATATGCACCGGGGCCGGGGTGCAGACCTCTCATCAGGTCAATGATCTGCTGACCGTTTTTGCTCCAGTCAATATGTCCTGTTTCTTTGTGAATCATGGGTGCATGTGTTGCTTCCGCATCGTTCTGAGGGATACGTTCGATGGTACCCGCTTCCAGTCCGTCAATGGTTTCCAGCAGAAGTTCAGCCCCTGCCACTGCCATTTTGTCATGCAGTGTTTCAAAGTTATCTTCGGGCAGGATTTCGATTTCTGTTTTCAGCAGCATATCACCTGTATCCATACCCTTTGCCATAAACATGGTTGTAATACCTGTCACTTTTTCCCCGTCGATGATGGCTCTCTGCATGGGTGCCGCACCTCTGTATTTGGGCAGCAGGGAACCATGTACGTTGATACAGCCGTATTTAGGCATATTCAGAATATCTTCGGGCAGCAGCTGACCAAAGGATGTAACAGCGATCAAGTCTGCATTATAGCTGCGCAGTTTTTCGATCATTTCAGGTTCTCTCACCTTGATGGGCTGCAGTACTTCAATGCCGTGTTCCAGTGCCAGTTCCTTTACAGGTGTGAACTGCATTTTTTTACCTCTGCCCTTGGGTTTGTCGGGCTGTGTTACCACTGCCACCACTTCATGCTTTGTCAGCAGTGCTTTCAGAGAATGTACCGCAAAGTCGGGTGTCCCCATAAAAATCACTTTCATGCGATTTCCTCCTTATTCTTCGTCTTCTACAGGCAGAGCCTTGTCAATATACAGGATACCGTCCAGATGATCCAGTTCGTGACACAGTGCACGCGCCATCAGTTCTTCCCCTTCGATGATGAACATTTCACCATTTCTGTCCATAGCCTGTACTTTCACATAGTTGGGTCTTTCTACGGGTGCATATTTACCGGGCAGGCTCAGACAGCCTTCATCATCAATCTGAGAGCCGCTGCTTTCCAGAATTTCGGGGTTAATCAGTTCTACCAGACCTTCGCCGATGTCGATGACTACGATTCTTTTCAGAATACCAACCTGAGGAGCAGCCAGACCTACGCCGTTTGCTTCATACATTGTGTCTGCCATATCATCCAGCAGTGTCAGCGTATTGGGTGTGATTTCCTTTACTACTTTACATTTTTTTCTCAGTACTTCATCTGTGCTGAGGCGAACAGTACGAATTGCCATTGTTTTTTCCTCCTTATGTTTCATTCCTATTTTTAAATGTATATCTGATTTTCATGCTGTCAACTGCAGAAACTGCAATCTTTAAAAGTATACCATAAAATCAGTGATTATACAACATTCGTCGGATTCAGAGCAATCTGGAGATATATGCCCTGCCGCCGTTTCTTTTTCCACTGTGCCAGAGCCGCCAGAACCACCTCTCGCAGCTTTTCCTCTTCTTTTGACTGAATCGTCAGCTGCCAGCGGTATTCTCCTCGGAATTTTGCCAACACCGCAGGAACAGGTCCAAGCACAAGAGTAATTTTCTCCGTATCTTTCTCCTGTATCATTTCCGCAAGCTGTTCTGCCGCCAGTTTTACCGCGTCTTCCTTTTCTCCCGTCAACAGAATATGGAAAAAAGAGGCAAACGGCGGATAGCCCATCATTTCCCGCAGAAGCAGTTCTTCTTTTGCAAAGCCCTGATAATCCTGTGCCGCCGCATACTGCACGGCATAATGCTCCGGCTGGTATGTCTGTATGATCGCACGCCCGCCAAGCCGAGAACGTCCCGCTCTGCCTGCTACCTGTGTCATCAGGCGAAATGCCGTTTCCGAAGCTGTATAGCTGTCCACATGCAGAGAAGTATCCGCCGCCATGATGCCCACCAGTGTCACTTTCGGAAAATCATGCCCTTTCGCAATCATCTGCGTACCGATCAGAATATCTGCTTCGCCGTTCCCAAAGGCTTCCAGTATCTTTTCATGGCTGTGCTTTGTCAGTGTGGTATCCAGATCCATCCGCAGGATACGGGCATCTGGATACAGCCGCCTTGCTTCTTCTTCTATTTTCTGCGTACCCGTGCCGAAATAACGGATATATTTTGAGCCGCAGGACGGGCATTTTGTCGGCACAGAAACCCGCCTGCCGCAATAATGGCAGACAAGGCTGTTTCCCGTTCCATGATAGGTATAGGTAATATCACAGGCAGGACAGGTCATTGCCTCTCCGCAGCTGCGGCAGGAAACAAAGGTTGCCGATCCTCTGCGATTCAGAAAAAGCATGGTCTGCTCCCCTTTTTCCAGATTTTCTCTGATTGCCTTCTGCAATTCTCTGCTGAATACGGAGCGGTTGCCCTCTTCCAGTTCTTTTCGCAGATCAACAACCTGTACTTCAGGCAATATCCCGCCGCCTGTTCGTTCCTTCAATTCCAATAACAGATATTCTCCCGTCTGTGCTTTATGATAGCTTACCAGATCGGGGGTTGCCGTCCCCATTACAAACAGGGCATTGTACATTTCTGCCGCCGCCTTTGCTACTTCTTTTGTGTCGTATTTCGGCGTGCTGTCAGAAACATAGCTGTTTTCGTGGGCCTCATCCATGATGATTACGCCCACATTCTGAAACGGCATAAATAACGCAGAGCGGGGGCCAATCATCACAGAAATGTGCCCGTCCCTTGCCTTTTTCCACTGGTCTACCCGCTCGCCCATAGAAAGACGGCTGTGTGTAATGCTGACCGCCTCCCCGAAACGAGATAAAAAGCGTTCCAGAATCAGCGGTGTCAGTGCAATTTCTGGTACAAGCACGATCGCCTGCTGTCCTTTTGCAATCACATCTGCAATCAGCTGCATATAGATTTCCGTTTTGCCGCTGCCTGTCACACCATGCAGAAGCACAGGGCGTTTTTTCTGCTGTTCCAATTCTGCCCGCAGTGCCGCCAATGCCGCCGCCTGTTCTTCGGTAGGCGTAAACGGTTTTGTCTGCTCCACTGCTTCACAGACAGACCGCAATTCCGTCAGTTTCCGCTCCTGCAGGATGCCCTTTGCAAGCAGTGTTTTGATTGGCGAATCCGTAATCCCGAGAGATTCTTTTAATTCCTCTGCTGTGGCTTCTCTGCCATCCGCAAGATATGCCAGCAGCTTCCGCTGTCCTTCCAATCGTTTGTCTGTTTCTGCTTTTTTCTGCACCGCTTCCAGCTGCGGATGGTCTTTATGCAGAGAAAAAAAGCGTTTTTCCCTGCGGTATTCGCTCCGATGCAGCACCTGTTTCAGTATAATATATCCTTTTTCCTGCAGATTTTTCAGTACCGCGGACAGATCACCCTGTATTTCTTCTTTCAGTTCCTCCAGAGGTACTTCCTCTCGTCCTTTCAGGAACTCAATCACTGCTTCTTCCTTTGCTGTCAGTGCGGTTTCCTGCACAGGCTCTGTTTTCTGCACAAGCCAATGGCTTTTGGTACGGATGCCTGCGGGCAGCATTGCCTGCAGGCATTGGTTCAGCGTACAGAAATACCGCTCCCGCATCCACTGTGCAAGTTCCAGAAGCGCAGGTGTAAAGCTCGGCACACCGTCATCCAGTACTTCCAGTATGTTTTTCAGCTTCTGTGCAGGGACATCGGTTGTATCCGAGAGAGAAATGACATACCCCTCGGTCTTGGCATTTCTCCCGCCAAAGGGCACAATGACTCGCACACCCGTCTGCACTTCCATGCCCTCTGGAATCCGATAATCAAAACACTGATCCATTTCCGGGCGATTTAACCCAACAATTACCTTTGCAAACATTATTTCTCCCTCCTTTCTTCTTGAGGGCTTTGCCGCTGCCTTAATCTAAACAATGCTCACCTCCCTGCCCCTTATACCGCAACCGCATATATGCGGTTGCAACTGGGGGTCGAGGGGAATCATTCCCCTCGCAGGGTGTGGGACAGCGTCCCACGATAAAAAGAAAGCCCACAATCTGTGGGCTTTGTTCTTATTCTTCTTCTGCAGCCATTTCATCTGCCATGCTGTCAAAATTCACTTCTGCCAGCTCTTTCTTTTCTTCTTCTACGACGGGTTTGCCCTGACGTACTTTGATCTTGCCTTCATACAGTTCGTTTACTGCGATGGAAACAGGTTTGTCTACAACCACTTTGTCCACCAGAGGTTCTGCATGGTCAACCAGCTGTCTTGCTCTTTTTGCAGCCGCGATTACGATTGTGTATCTGCTGCCGATTGTGATATCTTCCGCATCCTGTGTGATTACATCCAATAAATCAGAATAAGAGGGTCTTAACATAATTACATCTCTCCTTTGAATACTTTTTTGATATTTTCATTTCTGCTGCATTTCATTTTTTCTGCACGAACGATGGACAGGATATCTTCTGTTGCCTGTTCCACGGTATCGTTTATTACAACATAATCATATTCTTCCACCAGTTCGATTTCTTCCAGTGCACGGCAAATACGGCGGTTGATGGTTTCTTCATCTTCTGTGCCGCGTTTTGTCAGGCGGTTGCCCAATTCTTCCAGATTGGGGGGTACCAGAAAAATAGATGCCCCTTCGGGATAGATCTTTTTCACCTGCAATGCACCCTGTACTTCAATTTCCAGAATGACATTTTTACCAGCCATCAGCTGTTCCACCACATATTTTCTGGGTGTACCGTAATAGTTACCGCAGAATTCCGCCCATTCCAGCAGTTCTTTTCTTTCCTTCATCTGCTCAAATTCTTCTCTTGTATGGAAAAAATAATGTACACCGTTTTCTTCATACTCTCTGGGTGCTCTTGTAGTCGCAGAGATGGAAAGTGCAAACTCATCGCTTTTGCACAGGCGTTCTACAATCGTTCCCTTTCCCGAACCGGAAGGTCCCGAAATAATCAATAAAATACCTTGTTTTTTCATTCTATATCCCCTTCTTTTGTGCTTCAGAAAAAGCCATATCTGAAAACAGCCTTTCTGCTGCCGACAGACGCTGTCTTTTTATCATTCCAGATTCTGAATCTGTTCTCTGATCTTTTCGATTTCGCTTTTCAGTTCGATGGTTGCTTTTACAATCTGAATATCATTTGCTTTGGAAGCAATGGTATTGGATTCTCTGTTCATTTCCTGCACCAGGAAATCGAGCTTACGGCCTACCTGACCGCCGTTTTCCAGAATTTCCTTCAACTGTACCAGATGGCTTTCCAGTCTTGTCACTTCTTCATCTACGCAACCTTTATCCGCAAATACAGCAACCTCTGTTGCGATTCTCTGAGGATCTACATCCACGCCGCCCAGCAGTTCTTTCAGACGGTTATGCAGCTTTTCCTGATATTCTACAACCACCAGAGGGGAGCGTTCCTTTACTTCTGCCACCAGTGTACGGATTTTTTCGCCCTTCTGCAGAATATCCTTTTTCAGATTTTCGCCCTCTGTGCTTCTCATGCCAACGAATTTCTGAATCGCTTCCTGCAGAGCAGGCAGCAGAGCTTCCCAGATCACTGCTTCTTCCTGCTGTGCCTTTTCTACTGTGATCACATCAGGGAATTTCGCTACCAGACCAAGCTGGTTCGCACCTGTCAGATTAAATTTTTCTTCTAACAGCTGCAGTTTTTCCACATATGCCGCCGCCAGCACTTCGTTTACCTTTACTTCCACATCGGCTGCGGAAAAGGTTTCAAAGCTGATATATACATCCGTTTTGCCGCGGAATACATCGCCCATGATGGTTTTCTTGATTTTATCTTCCAGACTTGCCAGAGAACGGGGCAGTTTGATATTGATATCATTGTACCGATGGTTTACGGATTTCATTTCTACCGTAAATTTGCGGTCTTCTGCGATATGCTCCCCGCGTCCGTAGCCAGTCATACTTCTTACGCCGCTCATAGTTTTCGTCCTTTCTTGTCTATATGCAAATTAGTTGTTCTATTATACATAAGTACAGACAAAATAGCAATAAAAACCCCAAATTGTATCCACTATTTTTAATCTTATTTTAATTTTAAAACCTCAAAAAGTTTCTCCAACAAAACCATCTCATCTATGGTATAATAAAATATTGAAACCAAAACATATTCAAAGGAGGTTTTTCCTATGGCACTTGACGGTATTACCACATCTGCTATCATAACCGAATGTAAAGCCGCACTGCTTGGCGGCCGTATTGATAAAATTCATCAGCCTGTCGCTGACGAGATCCGTTTCTCCGTGCGTGGGTTCGGCGGTGCAAAGAAAGTCCTGCTTTCTGCAAACTCTTCCCATCCCCGTATGCACATCACAGAAACCACAAGAGAAAATCCCATGACGGCTCCCCTGTTCTGTATGGTACTGCGCAAGCACCTTGCAGGCGGTAAGATCGTGGACATCTATCAGCCCAATTTTGAACGTATCATTATCATTGCAGTAGAATCCGCAAATGAAATGGGCGATATTACCACCAAAAAGCTAATCCTCGAAATCATGGGCAAGCACAGCAATCTGATTCTGACAGATGAAAACGATAAAATTCTGGATTCCATCAAGCGCGTTACCCACGAAAAAAGCTCTGTCCGTGAGGTTCTGCCCGGAAAACAGTATGTCTTCCCCCCTTCTCAGGATAAGAAAAACCCTCTGGAAGCCGAAAAAGCCGATTTTCTGTTCTCTCTGCATCTGCAGGAAGGCAGACGCTTACAGGAATTTGTCTACCAGACCTATACAGGCATCAGTCCCCTGATGGCAGGAGAAATCTGTTCCCGCGCAGGCTTAGACGCTTCCAATTCCTGTCAGGAAACCACACTGGAAGAGGGCGAGCGTTTATTTGAAGCATTCCACAGCACAATGGAAGAAATCAGATCCTCTTCCTATCAGCCTGCCATCTACTACCAGAGAGAAAATAACCGCATTGTAGACTTTGCCGTTCTGGAAATGACACAGTTCGCTTCTCTGCCCAAAAAGAATTACGAAAGCATTTCCGCTCTGCTTGAGGGCTTTTATCACGAACGGGACAATGCTTCTCAGATTCGCCAGAAAGCACAGGATATGCGCAAGCTGGTCATGAACAACATCGAAAGATGCGTGAAGAAAAAAGAAATCCAGATGAAAACCCGCAAAGAAACAAAAGGCATGGATCTCTGGAAGAAAAAAGGCGAACTGCTGACGGCAAATATTTATGCCGTTCCGCAGGGTGTGACCACCTTCCGCACCATTGATTATTACGAGGAAGATATGCCCGAAATCGAAATCGCCATTGATCCCGCAAAAACACCTGCTGAAAATGCACAGAAATATTTCAGCAAATACAACAAGGCAAAGCGTACCCTTGTCGCTCTGGAAGTACAGGAAAAACAGAATGAAGAAGAACTGACTTATCTGGAAAGCGTACTGAATGCACTGGAAACGGCAAAGGATGATGCCGATTTATCTGAAATCCGCACAGAGCTTGCAGAAAGCGGTTTTATTCGCAGACAGGTACAGAAAAAAGGTCAGCAGAAGCCCAAAAAATCCAAGCCCCTGCATTATGTATCCTCCGACGGGTTCGATATCTACGTTGGCAAAAGCAATCTGCAAAATGACGAACTGACACTGCGCACAGCCGATGCCACAGACATCTGGCTGCACACGAAAGAGATCCCCGGTTCTCATGTCATCATCCGCACAAACGGTACAGGCGAAGCCCCCGACAGCACACTGGAAGAAGCAGCGAATCTGGCGGCATACTACAGCAAAGCCAAAAACAGCACCCTTGTTCCCGTGGATTATACGCTCCGCAAGCATATCAAAAAGCCCAACGGTGCAAAGCCCGGCATGGTCATCTATCTGACAAACAAAACCATCTATATCACACCTGATGAAAACAGGGTCAATCAGTTGCAAACGGATTAACACAGTGGTAAAATATGCCAAAAAGGAGTGATACTTATGGCAAAAACCTTCCGCTATGCGCTGAAGCACAGCTTCCCTATCTTCATCAGCTTTGTTCCCGTAGCACTTGCCTACGGTGTGCTGATGCAGAGTGCGGGTTACAACTTTATCTGGACAGGGGCGTGCAGTCTGTTTGTACTGGCAGGCTCTCTGCAGTATCTGATGGTAAGCTTTTTCGCAGGAGGCGTTTCTCTGGTGACCGTTGCAGTCATGGCACTGATGGTCAACAGCCGCCATATTTTCTATGGTCTGTCCTTCATCGAAAAATTCCGATCCTTCGGTTTCTGGAAATATTTCCTGATCTATTCCCTGACGGATGAAAACTACTCTCTCCACTGCTCCCATAACTTTCCCGATGACATCGACGAAAAATGGGCGTATGTGGTGACTGCGGCTATGGCGGCCCTTTACTGGATTGTACTGTGTATCGCAGGTGCACTCATCGGCACACTGATTCCTTTCGATACCACAGGAATCGACTTTGCCCTGACCGCATTGTTCATCGTTATTCTGCTGGAGCAGATGAAAGGGGCAAAAAATCGACTGCCCGCCGTTCTGGCTTTCGTTTCCAGCGTTGTGTGTCTGGTATTCTTTGGCCCCAGCAACTTTATCCTGCCTTCTCTTCTGATCACAGTTGCACTGCTGATCGTTCTGAGAAGCCGTATCGAACCCATAAATCCAGAAACAACAGAAAAGGAGGAAAACTAATATGGCTATTTCCACAACCGAATCTATTCTTATCATTGCCGTATGTGCCATCTGTACCTTTGCAGAACGTGCCCTTCCTTTTATCATATTCCGCGGCAAGGAAGTCCCCGAAATCGTCCGCTATCTCGGTAGAATCCTGCCTATGGCGATCATGGCTACGCTGGTCATGTACTGTATCAAAGGCATCTCCTTTGCTTCACTGGCAGGCTGTGCGCCCATACTGATTGCATCGGCTGTAACCGCCCTGCTGCATCTGTGGAAAGGCATGACCATGCTTTCTATCTTCGGCGGCACTGTCTGCTATATGTTCTTAATACAGAGTGTATTTGCATAAAAAAAGTTGTATCTGAGTTTCTCAGATACAACTTTTTATTTTTTATTCCATTTCTGTTTCAACTACCGCAGTTTCTTCCGCTTCTGCTGTTTCTGCTGCTTCTGCCGCCACATCAGCCGCAGGCATATTCGGCAGTGTGATTTCAGGCAGACCATATTCCGCTCTTACCTGATTTTCGATTTCCAGACAGATATCGGGGTTTTCTCTCAGGAATGTTTTTGCATTTTCACGTCCCTGCCCGATTCTGGTTTCTTTATACGCATACCATGCGCCACTCTTGTTTACGATATCTGCTTCTGCCGCCAGATCCAGAACATCCCCTTCTCTGGAAACACCTTTGCCGTACATAATATCAAATTCTGCAGTTTTGAAAGGAGGAGCAACCTTGTTTTTTGCCACCTTTACCTTTACACGGTTACCAACGATTTCTGTCCCCTGCTTCAGAACATCCGCTTTACGAATCTCCAGACGAACAGAAGCATAGAACTTCAGCGCACGGCCGCCTGTTGTTGTTTCGGGGCTGCCGAATGTCACACCGATCTTTTCTCTGAGCTGGTTGATGAATACGACTGTACAGTTGGATTTGTTTGTGATACCTGTCAGCTTTCTCAGTGCCTGGCTCATCAGTCTTGCCTGCAGCCCCATGTGAGAATCGCCCATTTCGCCCTCGATTTCCGCACGAGGTACCAGTGCCGCTACAGAGTCCACGATCACAATATCAATCGCACCGCTGCGCACCATTGTTTCTGCAATTTCCAGAGCCTGTTCCCCGTCATCGGGCTGAGAGATATACAGATTATCAATATCTACGCCCAAAGCTCTTGCATAAACGGGGTCCATTGCGTGTTCCGCATCCACATAGCCTGCAATGCCGCCGCGTTTCTGTACTTCTGCTACCATATGCAGTGCCAGTGTTGTTTTACCGGAGGATTCAGGGCCGTATACTTCTACGATTCTGCCCTTAGGCACACCGCCAACGCCCAGTGCAATATCCAGACTCAGCGCACCTGTGGGTACAACCTCTACTGCCATCTTTGCACTCTTATCGCCCAGCTTCATCACAGCACCTTTGCCGAACTGCTTTTCAATCTGACTCAGTGCCGCATCCAATGCCTTTTGTTTATCTTCAAATTTGTTATCTTCTTTCTGTGCTTTTGCTGCCATCTGTGCAACCACCTTTCCGAACATTTCCTTTTTTAAACTATTTTTCTAAAAAAGGCTCCTTTTTACGAAAACAAGTTCTTGTTTATCGAACTTCTGTTCTTATTTTATTCCATTTCGTTCGCTTTGTCAACTACTATTTCCTCTTCTTTGGCGGGCTGCTCTGCCAGTGTCATTGCCGCAAATATGATCACACCCCCCAGATATCCCCGCAGACTCATGCGCTCTCCATAGAGCAGAGCGGAAAAAATCGCCGCAAAAATAGACTCCGAGGTAATGATGATTGCCGCCTTATTTGGGGAAGTGATCTGCTGACCCGCAGACTGTAAGGCAAAATACCCCGCCGTGCAGAATGCCCCCAGAAAAAAGAAATTTCCAAATGCAGGCATTGTCAGTGCGGGCATATCCCATCCCATAAAACACATCAGCACAGCCATCACTGCAAATGTTGCAATGTTTTCCGTCAAAGCGATATGCACCGAATCACAGCCCTCTGTCAGATTGCCAAGAAACGCCATCTGCAAAGAAAATGCAAACGCCGCCGCCAGAGAAAGCACCGCGCCCAGATCCACACGGAAATCCGCTGTCAGAGAAAGCATGGAAACACCCACAAGCGTCATCCCTGCCGCAATAAAGCAGTTTTTAGAGGGCTTCTGTCGAAACACACCCCAACAGATAAATGGTACGATCACAGCAGGAATATTGGTCAGAAACGCATTGACAGAGGGTGTAGTATGTTTCAATCCAACTGTCATCAGCACAAACATCGCCGCAAGCAATGCTCCCAATATGCCGCCCACTTTCCATTCTTTTTTCGTAATTTTCGGAAACTGCCTGTGATACACCAGTCCCATACAGAGTACCGCCATCACAAACCGCCCGAAAATCAGCTGATAGGGGGTATATCCCCACTCCAGAAGATATTTGACACTGATGAACCCGCCGCCTCCGATAAATGCCGCCAGCAGCAGCATCCAGTCGCCTTTATTCTTCATACAGCAACGCCTTTCTCAGTGTATTCAAAGCAGTATATGCCGCACGTTCACGGATACGCTCTCTCTTGCCTACAAAACGATGTTCAAATACTTCTGTTTTGCCTTTATAGGAAATGCCAATGTATACCAGACCGACAGGCTTTTCTTCTGTACCGCCGCCGGGGCCTGCAATGCCTGTTGTTGCCAGACCGATTTCCGCACCGCTTGTCTTTGCAATGCCTTCTGCCATTTCTTTCGCTGTCTGCGGGCTGACTGCGCCGTACTGTGCCAGTGTTTCTTCTTTTACGCCAAGTCTGCGCACTTTTGCATCATTGGAATATGTGACACAGCCTTCGATCAATGCTTCGGAAATACCGGGGAAGTTAATCAATTTAGATGCAATCATACCACCTGTGCAGGATTCCGCAACTGCAAGCGTTGCTTTTTTGGCTAACAGCAGTTCCGCAACCACAGTCTGCATATCTGTTTCGCCCTCTGCATAAACTGCCATGCCTAATCTTTCTTTCAAAGCCGCCGCAACGGGTGCGATCAGTGCTTCTGCCTCTGCATCGTCTTTCGCCTTTGCTGTGATTCTCAGAATCGCTTCCCCGTCCTTGGCATAGGGTGCAATCGTCGGGTTTGTCTGTGCCGCAATCAGATCCTTTACCATATCTTCCATGGCACTTTCCCCAACCCCTGCCACACGCAGGATACGGGAAACAAATGTATATTCCTGTTTCTTCGCCAGATAAGGTTTTACCTGCTTCAGGAACATAGGCACAGTTTCCTTAGGTGGCCCGGGCAGCATGACAATCATTTTACCGTTTTTCTCGATAATGATACCGGGTGCTGTACCGTTATCGTTATACAGTACCGTACCATAATTTGCAGGAACCATTGCCTGTTTTACATTATTCTTTGTCATGGTTCTGCCTGTGCGGTCAAAGTATTTCTGGATACGACCCAAAGCACGTTCATCCAGCACAAGCTCCTCGCCGAAGTATTTTGCCGCTGTTTCCTTTGTGAGGTCATCCTCTGTAGGACCTAAGCCGCCTGTTGTGATAATCAGATCCGCTCTGGAAAATGCGTGGAAAATCGTATCTTCCAGTCGCTTCGGGTTATCCCCTACTACGGTCTGATAATGCACATCAATGCCCAGTGCTGCCAGTTCCTGCGCCAGAAACTGCGCATTTGTGTTCAGAATGTCACCCAATAACAATTCCGTACCAACTGCCATAATTTCCGCTTTCATCTTTATACCTCCTTTTTTCTTGAGGGCGCTGCCCTCAAACTCCCGGCAGGGAAATAATTTCCCTGCACCCTTATATGCAAAAGCAGATGCTTTTGCGGATAATAACAATTAAAAATATGATGAAAACCGCAAAGGAGAATGTGTCCTGCGGTTTTTTTCTTTATAAGGACATATACATATATAGAAAGGGTGTGTCCTTATGAAAAAAATACTTTTGGGAATGGTGATCTACAGCATACTGGCGGTGCTGGTCATTCCGTTTCTGGTAACGCTTTGCTGTAACGGGTTGGGGAAAGAAGTCGAAAAGCATGCAGAACGGCTGTATGGTGTGGAGGATCTGGCTGAATTGGCAGAACAGCATGGAATGGGAACGGAACTGGAGGAATATGTGGTCGGTGTGGTAGCGGCAGAAATGCCCGCCGCATTTCCTCTTGAAGCACTGAAAGCACAGGCTGTTGCGGCAAGAACGTATCAGATACAGCAGCAGAAAGCGGCGGACAGTGCGGAAATTCTGTATGATGTGGGACAGGCATACTGCACCATAGAGGAGCAGAAAGCAAAATGGGGCGAAAGCTATACTGTTCATAGCGAAAAGGTACGGCAGGCGGTACGGGAAACAACAGGGGAGATCATGGTATATGACGGAGAACCGATACTGGCGGCATTTCATGCCCAGAGCGGCGGAAAAACGGAGGATGCCGAAAATGTATGGAGCAGTGCCTTGCCGTATCTGAAAAGTGTGGACAGTGCGGAGGATAAAAACGCACCGCATCATAAAACAACGGTACAGCTTCCTGCAAAAGAGGTGCTTTCTGCTCTTTGCGGAGAAACCTCGGATATGGATATTGTGATTTTAAGCCGTACCGAAGCGGGAACGGTGGCAGAGGTACAGGCAGGCAAAACCATACTTACAGGGCGAGAGGTACGGGAACGGTTAGGGCTTCGCAGTGCCAATTTTACCATTAGTCGAGAAGGAGATACTTTTCTGTTTACAACATATGGCTATGGGCATGGTGCGGGTATGAGCCAGTACGGGGCTTCTTTTCTGGCAGAACAGGGGAAAAGCTATCGGGAAATTCTAAAGCATTATTATACGGGGATTGCGTTTCAAAAAATCAAACCGGAGGTATAAGAATGGGAATCGGCGGCAACAATAGCATCGGAGGTGTTATTGAGATGAAAAATGAAAAACAAACAGCCAAGCGATTCCGGACATTTGCGATCTGCTGCTGTCTTTGTCTGCTGGCGGTGGGTGCAGGGGTTACCTACAGGGGCTTAACGAAAGCACCGGCAGAACAGGCGGCTGAAGTGGATCAGCCCGTAACAGCGGTGCAGACACCTGCGCTGGATACGGCGATCTTTGACCAGAACAAACAGAGCAATGACGGCGGCGAAGCTCCCGACGGAGAGGAAAAACAGCCTGCAGAGAAAAAAGAACAGAAAGCAGAACCCAAAGCGGCAGAGCCAAAAACAAAAGAGAATACCAAACCAGACAATACAGAAAACACACAGAAAACAGAAAAAACAGCAGAGCCTGTGTTTTCCTATCCTGTAGAGGGGAAAGTGGTACTGCCCTACAGTGCAGACCATGCCATTTATGATCCGACCTTAGACCAGTACCGTACCAACACAAGCATCAGCCTTGCGGCGGCAGAGGGTACTGAGGTAAAGGCGGCGGCAGACGGCACTGTAAAAGATATACTGGAGGATACAGAATCCGGGAATGTAGTTGTCATCGAGCATAGCAACGGTTGGCTGACTACATACGGTCAGCTTGCTGTTTCCGTAAAGGAAGGCGACCGTGTGAAGCAGGGACAGGCAATCGGACAGGTGGATACACCGACAAAGTATGGCGCGGCACTGGGAAGTCATCTGGAATTTGCGATGGAAAAAGAGGGCAGATCTGTAGATCCTTCTAAGACAGTAGAACAGGAATAAAAGAGATTGCAGAAGGTATTTTTGAAGGGAATATGAGGGAAAAGTCCGGGGGAACGGCAGGAAAAAGCCGTTTTTTCGGACTTTTTTCGGCAAAAAACGAAAAAAGCGGTACAGGAATTTGATTTTTTGCAAAAAATCGCTTTACGAATTTTAGGAAAGAGGATAAAATGGTTGGACAAGGGTAATCTTATGCACAAGGGGGTTGAAGATATGAAACGCTTGTCTATCGTAAAAGGTGATATTGTAAAAGCAAAAACAGATGCCATCGTAAACGCAGCGAATACATCTCTGCTGGGCGGCGGCGGTGTAGATGGTGCGATCCACCGTGCGGCAGGGCCTGAATTGCTTGCAGAATGTGAAACCCTGAATGGCTGTCCCACAGGGGAAGCGAAAATTACAAAGGGCTATAAGCTGAAAGCAAAATATGTAATCCATACACCCGGTCCGATCTGGCGCGGCGGTAAATGGGCAGAAGAAGAACTTCTGGCAAACTGCTACAGGAACTGTCTGGCACTGGCAAAGGAATACGGCGTAAAATCCATTGCATTTCCTTCCATCAGTACAGGGGTATATCGTTTCCCTGTTGCACTGGCGGCAAAAATTGCAGTCGGAGAAATCGTTTCTTTCCTGAATGCGGATACAGATATGGAGCAGATCACGATTGTTTGCTTCGATGAAGACACAAAAGCAGCATATCAGCACGCACTGGCAGAGCTGGAAGCGTAAGAGAATAACCCCTCGGCGGAAATCGTCGGGGGTCTTTTTTATTTTTGAAAGAGTATGCTGCAGTGTCGGTTATAGGCAGTATATTTTTAGCATGTAAAAAAGTGCAGTGGATAAAATATTATGTAAAGTAATACATAAAAAACTGTGCACAGTGGCTGTGTGGAAATTGGGGATAATTTAACGGGGTTTTCCACAGCGGAAAGTGGGAAAATAAAAGTTTTCCACAAAGCTGTCCACAATTTCCACAGTCTATGGGAAATAAAAATGTGGAAAAAGAAAGAAGCAGACCGTTTTTTGCAGATATTTGAAAAGGGCTGAAAAGTCGGGCAAACAGCAAAAAAGAGCTGTTTACATAATGCTGTTAAAAAGGGCATTTGTCTGTGCTTTTTCACAAAATGACGCGGATTCAGTGAAAAAATTTGAACTTTTTTATAAAGAAAAAAGGATTTTGCACTTTTTTGCAGAATTAAACAAGTATAGGCTCGAGAAGCTATTTTCGGGTCATATAGAGAGAATTAAGAATCCCCCCGTGGGAAGGGCGGATTCCGAAGGGAGATGTTTTTATGCGTTATAATATCGTAGGTAAGAATATTGATGTATGGGACAAAACTAAGGAAATGATCGAACACAAAATGGATCGTATCGCAAAACTGTTCCCTGCAGAAACAGAAGCAACAATCACACTGAGTCTGGAAAAACTGGTGGCTACAGTAGAAGTAACCATTCCTATGAATAAAAGATATGTTCGTGCGGAAGTACAGGACACAGATATGACAGCTGCAGTGGACAAAGCAGTTGACATTCTGGAAGGTCAGGTTGTTCGTTATAAAAAACGTATGCGTACAAAAGTTCGCAGCGGTGCAGAAGCATATGCAGCAGAATATGCGGCAATTCTGATTCCCGAAGAAGAACTGGATGACGAACCCATGGTAAAAATCGAAAGAGTAAAACATTTCGAAGTAAAACCCATGGACGCTGAAGAAGCTGTTATGGAAATGGAACTGGTAGGTCACAATTTCTTTGTATTCCGTAATGGGGAAACGGATGAAGTAAACGTAGTTTACAAGAGAAAAAATGGCACATACGGTCTGATCGAACCCGAATTCTAATCAGAAAAAACAAAGCCTCGAATGTATTTCGGGGCTTCTTTTTTTGCTTTTTTATCAAAATTAGAAAACCTTTTTTTGCCTTTAATTGCATTTTAATCTGTTTTCGTTACAATAACAGAACGCATATACATAAAAATTGCAGGAGGGATAGTTATGAAGAAAAATGTAATGGCGGCAATGCTGGCACTGACAGTGGCAGGCTCTCAGACAGTATTTGCGGCAGAAACAGTGGTTTCTCTTTCTGATGAAACAATTCTGGTAAATGGCGAAGCGATCACAGAGGATGAAACAAGCCCTGTTTATCTGAGCTATAAAACAGAAACGCATGATGATGTGCCGGAAGAACTGGCAGAACTGGAAAACAGAGTGATCACAATCGCAGAGGCGGGTACATATGTATTCAGCGGCACAGCGACAGATGCACAGATTGCCGTAGCGGCAGAAGATACAGACAACGTGCGTCTGATTCTGGATGGTGTGGATATTACCTGCAGAACAGCGGCGGCGATTCAGGTATATTCTGCAAATGACCCCAGAACAGAGGGGGAATACGGTGTAACGATTGAACTGGCAGAAGGCAGTGAAAACGTGGTAAACGGTTCTCACACAAAGAAAACAGAAGCGGATGACATCAAGCATGATGCGGCAATCAGCTCCAATATTTCTCTGGGCTTCGAGGGTGAGGGGGCACTGACTGTAAACGGCGATAATGAAGGGGTAGAAGTAAAATACGGTCATCTGACATTCAACGGCGGGCATATCGTCATCAATTCCCATGACGATCCTCTGAATGGTTCCGAGGATGGTGTTGCTGTGGTAAGCATCAATGACGGCTATATTTTCAGCTCCGTTACAAGTGACCCTCAGTATGAGGGCGACGGTCTGGATTCCAATGGTTTTATCAAGATCAACGGTGGTACAGCGATCAATCTGGCACACCCCTACAGCCTGGACAGTGGTATCGACTCCGACGGCGGTTCTTTTATCAACGGCGGTGTAGTTGTTGGTGCGGGGAACATGTATGACCCTATCGAAAATGATTCCGAACAGCTGTATATGCTGTTGCAGTTTGCAGAAAGCACAGATGATCTGCTGGTGGTAACGGATAAGGATGATAACCCTGTATTTGCCTATGACTTCCCTCACAGTTATACCTATATTGCATTCAGCACACCTGAACTGGAAGAGGGGATTTATCATGTTTACATGGGCGGCGAAATTAAGGGTACAGAAAAAGACGGTCTGTATACAGAAATTACTTCCTACACAGGCGGTACAAAACTGCATCATGGTGGTGTGATGGCAAATAAAGGCTTCGGCGGCCCCAGACCCGACGGCGGTATGCCTCCCAAGGGGATGCAGGGAGAACGCCCCGAAGGTATGAGAGGAGAACGCCCCGAGGGGATGGAACCTCCTGCTGGTTTTATCGAAATGATAAAAGCCGAATTTGAAAAACGCGGCGAAGAAATGCCTGCTGATTTTCTGGAAAAACTGGAAAGAGGCGAAATGCCTGAACCTCCCGCGGGTATGGGCGGCCCCAGAGAAATGCAGTCTTCTTCTGATGTGATTACAGAGGACTTCCGTCTGAGCAAAGACAGCAAAACATTCTCTAATGTTTCTTCTGTTGTGAATCAGGCTGAATTTACAGATGTAGCAGAAAATGCATGGTACTATCGTGCGGTAACAGCGGCGGCCTCTCAGGGGATTCTGACTGGCAGAACAGAAACCACATTTGCGCCCACTGCAACGATGACGAGAGGGGAACTTCTGGAAGCGGTGTACCGTCTGGCAGGTCAGCCTGCGACAGGGGAAGCGACATTTGCGGATGCAGACAGCTCTGCTTCTTACTATGCGGCAGCGGCATGGGCAGAAAAGAACGGTCTTCTGACAGATATTGCAGAAGATACACTGGCGGCGGATACGATCGTAACAAGAGAAGAAGCGGTACAGATGCTGTATAACTATCTGGGCGATGAATACGAAGGTGCAACACCAGAATTCAAGGATGCTGCGGAAATTTCCGAAGATGCACAGAATGCCTTTGCATGGGCAATTAAGGAAAGAGTGCTTTCAGGCAGACAGGAAAGCGTGCGTCCTGCGGATGCCCTGACAAGAGCGGAAGCAGCGACAATGCTGACAAATACAAATAAATAATATTTTTTGAGGGACGCTGTCCCTCAAACTCCCTGCCAGGGGAATGATTCCCCTGGACCCCCATTTGCATCCGCATATATA
>CALASU010000088.1 GCA_937888765.1 uncultured Clostridia bacterium
AGGGGAATCATTCCCCTTGCAGGGTGCTCGAGGGACAGCGTCCCTCGAAGGAAAATTCTGATTTCTCCGAAAATCGACTTTACAAACACTTTTCCTTCATAGTAATATGAAAAAAATACTTTTTAAAAAGGAGAACAGTTATGGGAAAAGATATTTGGAAACCCGGAACGGTTATTTATCCTGTGCCTGCGGTCATGGTTTCCTGCGGCACAATGGAAGAAAAAAACATCATCACCGTAGCATGGACAGGTACCATCAACAGCGATCCCGCTATGACATACGTTTCCATTCGCCCCGGTCGTCATTCCTATGAAATGATCAAAAACACCGGCGAATTTGTCATCAATCTGGTAACAGAAGACCTTGCCTATGCCTGCGACTTCTGCGGCGTAAAAAGCGGCAGAGATATGGATAAATTTGCAGAAATGAAGCTGACAGCAAAAAAAGGCGAAAAGGTAGATGCCCCTATCATTTACGAAAGCCCTGTAAACATCGAATGTAAAGTAAAAGAGATCATCCCTCTTGGCACACATCATATGTTCCTCGGCGAAGTTGTTTCCGTCAGTGTCAGCGATGACTACTTAGATGAAACAGGAAAATTCCACTTCGATAAAGCAAAACCCATCTGCTATTCCCACGGCGCATACTATGGTCTGGGTAAAAAACTGGGGACTTTCGGCTATTCCGTAAAGAAACCCGAAAAGCCTGCAAAAGCAAAGAAAACACCTAAAAAATATCCCAAAAAGAAGAAATAACAAAAGCCCGCCTGGAAATATATCTCTAAGGCGGGTTTTCTTTATCAATAAATTTAAGGTTTTAGCAGAAACTTTAGTTTCTGCGGTATCGGGTCGAGGGGGTGACCCCCTCGCAGGGTGTTTGAGGGACAGCGTCCCTCAAGAAATCATAAAATTCTTTTGGGTACAAAATCAAGATAATCTGCAGATACCAGCTCATACTTTACACCGTACCGTTCGCCCTCAAAGGCGGCAGCATGGCTTTCCACTCCGTGCAGATGCCCGTAAACAATCCGCTCAATAGGATATTCCTTGAAAATTTCCTGAAACGCACAGTCCTCCTGCTTATCATTCATCGGCGGGAAGTGCATCATCAACAGAATCTTCTTCGCTCCTGCCCGCATTGCCGCATCCAGCGAAAGGCGCAGACGTACCTGCTCCCGTTCATAAATCTTCTTTTCCTGCTCTGTAAAAAATCTGTCATTCGGACAGATCCATCCTCTTGTGCCGCAGATTGTCCAGTCTTCGTAGGTATCAAAGCTGTTTTTCAAAAATCGCATACCGGGGTATCTTCCCTCTAATTTAGAGGAAGATTTCCACCAGTAGTCATGGTTTCCGCCCAGAAGAATTTTTCTTCCCGGCAGTTTATAAATCACATCCAGATCCGCTGCCGCTTCCTCCAGACGCATCCCCCACGAAAGATCGCCCGGCAGTAAAACCATATCTTCCTCTGTAATCAGCCGATTCCAGTTATCTATGATCTTCTGGCTGTGATTTTTCCAGTTTTCTCCGAAAATGTCCATGGGCTTTTCCACGGAAAACCCAAAATGCAAATCCGCAATGGCAAACAGTCCCATGTCTTTCCTCCTTACTTATTTCCTGATTCCTTAAATACGATACATTTCCGTCAGCACATTCAGCTTTTCATTGAATCGTGTCAGTTTTTCCATATCGTCACTGTTCCAGATATCAATGAATTCCCTGTTGATGGCATCCATGTCTTCCAGCTTTGCCACAAAATGCAGCTTCTGGATATTATCCAGAATATTAGAGGTCATGTTGCTTCTGATCTCATTCAATCTCTGGGCATTTGTGATTTCCTCACGGATCGTTGCCATTTCCTGATCCAGACGGAATGCCGCTTCTGCGCAGTTTGTCAGTCGCTTCTGCAGGGCTTCGGGAATTTTGCCGCTGTATTTGTAGCGCAGAGAATGTTCTGCCGTTGCCCAGAAGTTCATGGCATTGGTGCGCACCTGAATCTCCGCAAATACTTCTTTATAGCCCATTGCCGTATGCAGGGGGTATTTGATGATAATATGATAGCTTCTGTAACCGCTGGGCTTTGTATTTGTTATGTAATCCCTTTCTTCAATGACACGCATATCCTTGCGTTCACGAACCATTTCCACAACCTTCTGGATATCCTCTACAAACTGACACAGGATACGAATACCCGCAATGTCTTCAATCTCTGCCACAATACGCTCGGGAGAAATCTGTTTTTTGCCCGCCTTATCCAGAATACTTGCAGGGCGTTTTAAGCGTCCTGTTACAGAATCAATCGGGGAATGCAGACCCATTCTGCGACATTCCTGTTCATAGCTTTTGAATTTTACCATCAATTCCTCTACTGCCTGTTCATAGGGATACAATAATTCTTTCCAATTTATGATTTCCAAAGGATGTTCCTCCTTTCTTATTTTGCTCATTCTTTCCTATTTTACCCTTGTGCTCGGCGAGCTTGTGCCCAAGCGCGTTGCCATGTACAATCCCGAGAAGATTTCTTTCCGTATCGCAGGTGTGCTCACCTTTGTTGCAGCGGTCACAAAGCCGTTTGTAAAGGTGCTTTCGCTTTCGGTAAACGGAATTCTCAGGCTGATTGGTATTGACCCCAACTCAGAGCCCGAAGAGGTTACCGAAGAAGAAATCCGTATGATGGTTGATGTCGGCGGCGAGAAGGGTGTTATTGAAGACACCCAGAAGGAAATGATTAACAACATATTTGAGTTTGACGATATCGATGCAGGCGACATTATGACTCACCGTACAGATGTTTCGGCTGTAGAAATCAATGACCCGATTCAGGATGTTGTTGAGATTGCGGAGAAGGAAGGTTATTCCAGAATTCCCGTTTACGAAGAAAGCCTTGATAAAATCATCG
>CALASU010000089.1 GCA_937888765.1 uncultured Clostridia bacterium
TACATACACCAGAGGAAATCATGGAGCTTTGCCACGTCAGCTATCAATCCGCTGCCATAAGAGCAAAACGAATGGAGCTTCTCTACCAAAGAAATCTGTTCAACCGACATCCTCTGGAAAGACAGGTCAGAGATCTGTTCGATGATTTTATAAGAAATCATCCAAAAAAAAATAAAAATCCCCCTGCAGTACCGCTAATACCGTAAGGGGAAAATAGAAAAGCGTTCTCCTACACCCTTCTATATACAAACAATATCACATATCGTGTTATTTTGTCAAATTTAGGAGGGAAAATGTATGAAAAAAGAAAAACCAACTACCAAAACATGCAAACACTGCAAATCGGAAATCGCTTTCGATGCTAAAATCTGCCCGAATTGTAGAAAAAAACAAAAGAAGTCAAGTTTTCTTACATTCATCGTTGTCGCCGTTTTTCTATTTGCAGTAATTGGCTCTACAGGTAACGATAGTTCAACAGACAGCACCAATCAAACACAGCAGACACAAGAAGCAAATACTGTTTCCGACAATGATACTACAGAAGAAGCAACAACTGCTCCTCCTGTTACAGAAGAATCCATTCAGCAGAATACAGAAACCATGGGTCAGAAAAACGCTCGTTCCACAGCAAAGAGGTATTTGGACTATACAGCTTTCTCTTACAGCGGATTAATTGAACAATTGGAATTCGAAGGTTTTTCTACCGAAGATGCTACATATGCTGCTGACAATTGCGGTGCCGACTGGAAAGAACAAGCTGCTAAGAAGGCTCAGGAGTACTTGGATTATACATCATTCTCCCGTAGTGGATTGATCGAACAATTAGAGTTCGAAGGTTTTACTCACGAACAGGCAGAATACGGCGTACAGGCTGTTGGTTACTAATCAATAAAATAATAAAAAATCCCCCTTCCCGCTACCAACAGGAAAGAGGATTCATATTGCGGTCATATATGATACGACCACGGCTCGCAACTGTATTGTATCATAAGACCGTTTATTTTGCTATATATTTTTAGCAAAGGAGGTCATTTTTTATGATCGTAGCTGCAGCATATATCCGTGTATCTACGGATGAACAGACGGACTATTCCCCTGCTGTACAGCTGGAGGAGATCCAGAAATTTGCCGAAAGAAATAACCTTCATATTCCGAAGGAATTCATATTTGCAGATGAGGGCATCTCCGGCCGAAGTGCCGAAAAACGCCCTGCTTTCCAAAATATGATTCGGCAGGCAAGAAGAAAACAGAATCACATTCAATACATTGTTGTACATAAATACGACCGCTTTGCCAGAAGCAAGGATGATGCTGTTCTTTATAAGGCTCTGCTGAAAAAAGACGGCGTAAAGGTCCTTTCTGTAAAAGAGCCGATCCCGCAGGACGATAAGTTCGCAGTGATCTACGAATCCATGCTGGAAGCTATGGCAGAGTACTATTCCCTGAATCTGGCAGAGGAAGTAAAGAAGACAATGACAAAAAAAGCTGAACTGGGCGAATGGCAAACTACTGCTCCTTTCGGATACCGAAATGAGAACAAGAGCCTTGCCATTATCCCCGAAGAAGCAAAGATGATCCGATATATCTTTGAACAATATGTATCAGGGACATCTATGTTCGCTATTTCCCGTCAGATGAATCAGATGGGCTTTCTTACCCACCGAGGGAATGTCTTTGAACATCGTACAATTCAATACATTATCAATAACCCCGTATACAAAGGGTATATGCGTTGGACACCAGACGGAAAGGTAAACAGAGATTACAGCAATCCCGCTTCTATTATTTCAAAAGGAACATGGGAGCCTATCATTTCTGAAGAACTCTGGGAAGCTGCTGCAGAGCGTTTTCACAAAGAAAAGAAAACACACTACAGACACAAGCGTCCCGAAACAGAGGGCATCCATTGGCTGAGCAGTATGGTCAAATGCTCCGCCTGTGGTCGCAGTCTGGTGGTCGGTGTAAAATATAAAAATGGTGCAGTGCAGTTTCAATGCGGCGGCTATAATCACGGACAATGCCATGATTCCCACGCTATTTCTTCCAATCGTCTGATTCCCGCTCTGCTTCAGGAGCTGGATAAAATCGCACATGATCCAGACGCACAGGATGTGTATTATACCATCCGACAGGAGAAAGCGAATACAGAAGATCTGGAAATCTGCACGATGATGCTGGAAAAAGCACGTCAGCGACTTCGCCGGGCAAAAGAGGCTTACCTTGCCGAAATTGATTCCCTCGAAGAATATCGCACCAATAAAAAAGCAGCAGATGAAGAAATCGCTGCCATTGAAAAACGTATGGATGAACTGCGGAGCTTGCAGAAAGTTTGTTTTAATAAAGCAGCTTTCTCGACCAGACTAAGTTCCGTTCTGGAAATCCTGCAGGATGATTCCCGCTCTATGGAAGATAAGCGAACTGCTTTCAAATCCATCGTGGAAAAGATCATCTTTCACAAAAGAGAAAACAGTCTGGAACTGTTTCTGATTGGAGGATAACACACCTATACCCTGATGCACTAAGGCGGTGCTGACGGCGAACTTGGCGCAACACTGCGTTATCTCAGCCAGAAATTCACAATGGTAACACCCGAAGCCAAAGCCACACTGAATGACATCGCCACAGAAGAACTGGCACATCTGGAAATGATGGGAACCATCGTGCATCAACTCACACAGGGACTGACAAAAGAACAGATCATTGCCGCAGGTCTTGACCCCTATTATGTAAATCATGGTCTGGGCGTGTATCCTTCTTCTGCCGCAGGCGTGCCTTTTACAGCTGCTTATGTCCAGTCCAAAGGCGACCCCATCTGCGACCTGACCGAAGACCTCGCAGCAGAACCTGCGAGAAGGAATGAGACAAAATGATAAATAAACTTTTCTTCCTATTATTATAGTGCTATAATGACAATAGAAAGATATTCCAAGGAGGAGAGCTTATGTATAAAGATCAAGCAACGTACTATCCGGTCAACGAAATGCACACCCAGCTGATCCCTGTGACGGTAGGCTGTGCACACAACAAATGCGCTTTCTGCTATATGTACGAGAACTGCACATATGAGGAAGTATCCATCAACGACATCGACTACGAGCTGAAATACGGCAATGAATACACCGAAAAGGTCTTTCTCACCGGCGCGGATCCAATGCATATCGGCTTTGCCAAGCTGGAAAAGATCCTCAAGCTGATCAAACTGCGTCTGCCTCGCTGTGCCTGCGTGGCATGCTATGCGTCCGTGCGTACCATTTATAAATATACCGTGGAGGAGCTGAGCGCACTCCATGAGCTGGGTCTGCGTCTGCTGTACATCGGCTTTGAAAGCGGCGACGACGAAGTGCTGAAGTTCATGAAGAAAGGTCACACCGTGGACATGGCTCTGACGGTTGCCAGGAAACTCAACGACGCCCATATCCCGTTCAACACCATCATCATGTACGGTCTGGCAGGGAAGGGCAAGTGCGTGGAGCACGCGCAGAAAACCGCCGCACTGGTCAATCAGTTCAAGAGCAACAAAATCGTTACCATGAACCTGACCCTCTTCGATTCCACACCGCTGGCAGCCATGGCGCGCAAGGGCGAATTTGTGGAAGCGTCCAACGCCGAGCGTGCGGACGAGCTGCGTGAGCTGCTGAAGCTGCTGGACCCACCGGGCGGCACCATTCTGGACACCACCCATCCGACTAACAATATCAAGCTCATGGGACAGCTGCCGGACGACAGAGAAAAGCTGCAGAAACAGCTGGAAGAAGAAGCATAGGACAAATTATTAACAAGCGTCGTGTAAAATCAACAAA
>CALASU010000090.1 GCA_937888765.1 uncultured Clostridia bacterium
TCAGTACTTTGCTTCGCAAAGCCGCCTTTGGCGGGCGGGACATCTTTCCCGCTACATACCGAAACTTTTTATACGAAATACAAATTTCAAAGAAATTTGTATTTCAAATCGGGGTCAAGGGGAATGATTCCCCTTGTGGGAGTTTGAGGGCAACGCCCTCAAGAAAGGAGCAAAATATGAAGATTGGAAATCTGGAACTGGAAAATAATGTGTTCCTTGCACCTATGGCAGGGGTAACCGATCTGCCGTTTCGTCTGCTTTGCAAGGAGATGGGCTGTGGTCTGGTGTATTCCGAGATGGTAAGTGCAAAGGGCATTTTATATGAAAACAGAAATACAACAGAGCTGCTGCAGGTAGCGGCAGAGGAACGCCCTGCGGCGATTCAGCTGTTTGGCTCTGACCCCGAAATTCTGGGGGCAATGGGCAAGAAGATCGAAAGCTATCCCATTGATATCATTGACGTGAATATGGGCTGTCCTGCGCCGAAGATCGTAAAGAACGGCGAAGGCTCTGCCCTGACAAAAACACCTGAACTGGTAGGGCAAATTGTAAAAGCACTGGTGGAAAGCCAGTCTAAGCCCGTTACGATCAAATTCCGTAAAGGCTTCGATGATGCACATATCAATGCGGTGGAGATTGCAAAGATTGCCGAAGCAAACGGTGCGGCGGCGGTAGCGGTACACGGCAGAACCAGAGAGCAGTACTATAGCGGGAAAGCAGACTGGGATATCATCAGACAGGTAAAAGAGGCTGTGAATATCCCTGTTATTGGTAACGGCGATATCTTCACACCCGAGGATGCAAAGGCACTGTTGGATGAAACAGGCTGTGATGCGATTATGGTGGGGCGTGGTGCACAGGGGAATCCTTGGATTTTCAAGAGAATTATCCACTATCTGAATACAGGCGAACTGCTCCCCGAGCCTACAGCAGAGGAACGTGTGGAAAAGGCACTCAGACACTCTCAGATGCTGATTGACTATAAAGGGGAATATATCGGTATTCGTGAAATGAGAAAGCATATGGCTTGGTATATGAAAGGTCTGCCCGGTGCGGCAGAACTGAGAGGTAAACTCAATTATGCACAGACAATGGCAGAGATGGAAACACTTTTAAGAGGATATTTGGCAAGCCATAAATAAAAAGAAAGCTGACAATTTTGTCAGCTCTCTTTTTAAGGGGGAAATTTTCTTTTCTTGGGAAAAGTTTCCCCCTGTGACCCCCTTCAAAAACCCGCTTCAAAGCAGAATGCGGGGCTTTGCCCCGAACCCCACTCGCTTTTTGAATAAAGCGAGCCAAAAACCTTTATTT
>CALASU010000091.1 GCA_937888765.1 uncultured Clostridia bacterium
GTCTGCCTCGCTGGGAAGAGCTGCCGGATATTGAACTATATATGGACCAGGTCATCACACTGATTGAACGATACCTGTTCCCATTGGTAGACCATATTGACGGCGATAAAAACAAAGGCATTACATCTGCCATGATCAACAACTATGTAAAACTGGGCATGATGCCAAAACCATATAAAAAACGTGACGAGCGTGTACATCTGGCACATATGATTGTCATCACCGTATTAAAACAGGTTATCCTGATTCCTGAAGTAAAACAGGGCATTTATCTGCAGACCATCATGAGCGGCAATATCGAGAGCGCTTACGATTTATTCTGCGATGAGCTGGAAGGCGCTATGCATCTGCTGATTCGCCGCTACCGTGCCAATGACACTCAGCCGGACACCATTACCGTTGACACGGTAGAAATAGAACGGCTTGGGCTGCATATGGCTTGCATCTCTGCAGCCAGCAAAATTATTACCGAAAAAGTAATTCGTTTGCGTATGCAGGAGTATGCTGAGCAGAATCCGGAACTTGCAGAAGAAAAATAGCATTCTTTCTTCGGTTTTGTTTGTCAACAATGCATTTGTAAAGCATCGCTTTAAGATTACACGATGAATGAGGTATAAACTACTATGAATCCAAACAATAAATCGACATCATTTTTTACGAACCCTCTGCTGCAGCTTTCCTTGTCTATGTTTATCTTTGGCACCATCGGCATTTTTGTGCGATATGTACCCCTGCCTTCCAGTGTATTGGCACTGGTGCGTGGGTTTGTCGGTTCTATTTTTGTATTTGTATTTTTAAAACTCAGAAAAAGCAATATTTCCAAGGAAGCCATTCAGAAAAACCTGAAAATGCTGATTTTTTCGGGAATCGCACTGGGAGTCAACTGGATTTTGCTTTTTGAGGCATATCGCTATACTACCGTTGCCACGGCAACATTGTGCTATTATTTAGCGCCAATCTTCGTTATCATCGTATCGCCGGTGCTCTTAAAGGAACATCTGAGCGTGAAGCAGAGGATCTGCGTTTTCTTTGCCTTGCTGGGTATGGTCTTTGTTTCCGGGGTATTGAAAACAGGCGTTCCTGCTCTTTCCGAAGCAAAGGGGATTCTGTATGGTCTGGGGGCTGCGGTATTCTATGCGACCGTGATCCTGATGAATAAAAAAATTACAGATATTTCCGCCTATGATAAAACCATCATGCAGCTAGGCACTGCGGCAGTCGTATTATTGCCGTATATCCTGCTGACAGAACCTCTGGGAGCGCTGCTGACCCTGCTGACTCCTTTTTCTGTGGGGATGCTGCTGTTTGTCGGTATCGTACATACAGGGATCGCATATGTACTGTATTTCGGTTCCATGAAAGACCTGAATGCGCATACCATTGCGATTTTCAGCTATGTTGACCCCATCGTGGCAATCCTGCTGTCTGCCCTGTTCCTGAAAGAACCCATGGGTCTGCATGGGGTGATCGGTGCAGTACTGGTGCTGGGTTCCACCTTCATCAGCGAATTGCCCGAAAAAGAACACGGAAACGGAGGAAACGGCAATGTTTGAGAAACCTAGAAATGGCTGGACGGAGATCCTCATCGGCGATTTTGAAGGATTGGGCAGCTATATACAGGATATTCCCGTGGAATGTATGCAGGCATTTACAGAAGGGCTGAGAAACAATACCCCTGTAACACTGCATTTTGATGAGGAAGGCTCTGCCTTTACGGTCGTGACGGACGAAGAAAGTACAAAAATCAAGGCAGAAGGCGCATATGGCATAGAAGAATATACTTATCCGCTGTCTGTGCAGACACTCGCGGCGGAGGTGCTTCGGGATATGGAAGCCCATTTTACAGACTGGGTGGAATGGCCTGAGGAATATGCATATTTTGAAGATGATGAACAGGCGGAAAAGCTGGCATTTTTCGAAGAAAGAAAAGCCATGCTTTCTGCTTTGTTGGAAGCATTCCGTGCAGAGATCCATAGAAAATAAGCATAAATGAAGCAGGGGTGTGTCCGCGGATGATAGACAGTGCGCGGTACATTCCTGTTTATTTTTACAAAGAAAGGTTGAATAAATATGCGCATTAAAGAAGTGTCGCTGCAATCATTTCGGAATCTGGAAGAACTGCATATCGTACCCGCTGCAGGGATCAATGTGATCTACGGTGAAAATGCGCAGGGCAAGACCAATTTTCTGGAGGCGCTGTATTTCTGTGCAATGGGAAGATCTCTGCGGGGGAAAAGTGAGCAGCAGCTGATCGGATTTGATGCACAGGAAAGCCATATCCGGACACTGCTCGAAAGCGGCAAGCGGCAGGAGCGCATAGATGTGCATCTGAAGCGGAATGAAAAAAAGGGGATTGCCATAAACGGTATACCCGTCAGGAAGCTGGAGGAACTGTTTGGCACGATGTATGCTGTTATTTTTTCTCCCGAAGATCTTTCTCTCATCAAAGACGGGCCTGCCGAACGGCGGCGGTTTCTGGATATGGAGCTTTGTCAGCTCAACAAAGTGTATTCCTTTGATTTGCAGAAATATCATCATATCCTGAAACAGCGCAACAATCTTCTCAAGCAGATGCAGAAAAATCCGGAAGCGGGAGAAATGCTTCCGATGTGGGATAGACAGCTGGCACAGTACGCAGAGCGTGTGACAGACGCAAGAAAGCGCTTTCTTGCACAGATGGATAAAATAGCTGCCGAAAAGCTTTCGGCGCTGACAGGGGGCAGAGACAGCCTGCAGACGGTATATAAGCCAAGCTGCGAGACGGGAATGTTCCTGCAGAAGCTGGAGCGCAATCGGGAACGGGATATTTTCTTTGGTGCCACCCAGAGCGGCCCACATAAGGATGATATTTTCTTTGCCGTGAATGGGAAGGAAGTCAAAACCTATGGCTCGCAGGGACAGCAGCGCACAGCGGCACTGGCGGCAAGACTTGCCGAAATCGACCTCATCCGTGAGGAAACCGGGGAAGAACCGATTTTATTATTGGATGATGTATTTTCGGAATTGGATGAGAACAGGCAGCGGTTCCTGCTGGAAAGCATCCATGGACTGCAGGCGTTTATCACCTGTACGGGGATCGAGGATTCCATAAAAAAATATATCAGTGCAAAGAATCTGTTCTATGTAGAGAAGGGGCAGATCACACCGCAGCAGGAAAGGAGGGACGTTTTTTGAAAAAACGTCCCTCTAAATATTAAGGTAGCAAAACAGAAAAAAATATACTAAAAACAATATTAGAAAAAGTAAAAGACTTTTTCTATACCTAAACAAGTTTTTAATTTTTAATATATATAGTTTTTAAAGGAGGATATACCTTATGATTATGGATGAGAATGACTTGAATTACATGATGGATGGAACAGCAACAATAAAGGTTATAGGAGTTGGTGGTGCTGGAAATAATGCTGTAAATAGAATGATAGAAGCAGGAATAAGAAATGTTGAATTTATAGCAGTTAATACAGACAGACAAACTTTAAACGAGTCAAAAGCTAATTCTAAAATACAAATAGGTGAAAAACTAACAAGAGGACTTGGTGCAGGAGCAAATCCAGATATAGGAGCTCAAGCAGCTGAAGAAAGTAGAGCAGAAATTGCTGAAGTTTTAAAAG
>CALASU010000092.1 GCA_937888765.1 uncultured Clostridia bacterium
AATAATCTCATTTAACACGAAACCTCCTAGTATATAACACTAGGAGGTTTATTTTAAGCTATTTTTGTCATAATGACATCACTATAGTTTTAAAACAAATTCAAAAATTGTTCCCTTGGTATGAAGCAGAGATTAGGGCTTGCGGGGGCATTGCTTGGCAGATGCGGCTTTGCGAAGCTCTCCCTACCAGGGGGATGTCAGATCGGCAGCCGTCCTGTGGATCTGCATTTGAAGGGCTTTCAGAGCATGGGGGCAAAGGTGAAGCAGGAGCATGGGCTGGTGGAACTGCAGGCAAAGCATCTGAAAGGCAGTCTGGTGTATCTGGATTTTCCGAGTGTCGGGGCAACGGAAAATATCATGCTTGCGGCAGTACTGGCAAAAGGTCAGACCGTCATAGAAAATGCGGCGGCAGAGCCTGAAATCTGTGATCTGGCAGAATTTCTGCGGGAAATGGGGGCTGAGATTACGGGTGACGGCACGGATACCATTACCATAAATGGTGTGAAGGAATTGCACGGAGCGGTGCATACTGTGATTCCTGACCGTATCGAAGCGGGGACATTTATGGCGGCGGCAGCCATTACGGGCGGAGATATTCTGTTGGAACAGGTGCGGGAAGAACATCTGAAGCCCGTGCTTGCGAAGCTGGCGGAATGTAATGTAAAAACAGAAAGTACAGAAACGGGTCTGCGGGTGTATCGCAAAGGAAAATTACAGCCGATACAGCTGAAAACCATGCCTTTCCCCGGCTTTCCCACGGATATGCAGGCGATTTTTATGAGCCTGATGGCAGTGGCAAAGGGAACGAGCGTGATTACGGAAACTGTATTTGAAAATCGTTTTCTTCATGCAGGAGAATTACAGCGGATGGGGGCAGATATCAAAATCGATAGCCGCAGTGCCGTGATCGAGGGCGTAGAGGAGTTGACGGGGGCAAAGGTACGGGCGACAGATCTCAGGGCAGGAGCGGCACTGCTTCTTTCGGCTCTGGCGGCAAAGGGAGAAACAGAGATCAGCGATATCTATCATATTGAACGGGGTTATGACAGAATAGAGAAAAAACTGCGGCAGCTGGGAGCTTCCATCAGCCGCACGGAAGAATGAGGATTCATATATTATTTACAATTCGTTCACGGTTTTTCTTTCTTCTGTTGCTATACTCAGAAAAAACAAGGGCGGAAACGCTCCTTGGGTACATAGGATTGTTTAGAATGAGAAAGAGAGTGGACGTGTATGGAGATGAAAAATCAGAGGAAGCCAATGCTCTATTATTGGCTGATCGCTGTGCTGGTAATGGGGTTTATCAATCTGTTTCTGCTGCCCTTTGCGGCAAAAAATGCAGTGACACAGGTGAGCTATGATGTGTTTCTGACACAGATGGAAGAAAAAAATATTTCGCAGGCAGAAATCAATGAGGATATCATCTATTTCTTTCTGGAAGAGGAAACAACAGAAGATACACAGGTTTTACCCTCTCAGCCGGCAAAAATTTATTCTACCGTACGGATGGATGACCCTGAACTGGTAGAACGTCTGTATGAAGCAGGGGCTTCTTTCGGCGAAGTAAAGCCCAAAGAAGTATCTCCGTTTATGAGTACGGTTATCATGTTTGCTGTGTTTTTCCTGCTGTGGCGGCTTGTGATGAAAAAAGCCTTTGAAAAAATGGGCGGTATGGGGAAAAATGCCATGTCGTTCGGAAAAGCCAATGCTAAGGTGTATGTAAATGCACAGACAGGAAAAACCTTTGAGGATGTGGCAGGGCAGGATGAAGCAAAAGAGGCTCTGCATGAAATCGTTGACTTTCTGCATAATCCCGAAAAATATACAGAGGTCGGGGCAAAGATGCCAAAAGGGGCTTTGCTGGTAGGTCCTCCGGGGACAGGCAAAACCCTGCTTGCACAGGCAGTTGCAGGGGAAGCGGAAGTTCCGTTTTTCTCCATTTCGGGTTCTGAGTTTGTGGAAATGTTTGTCGGCATGGGTGCGGCAAAGGTCAGAGATCTGTTTAAACAGGCAAATGAAAAAGCCCCCTGTATCGTGTTCATTGATGAAATTGATACCATCGGGAAACGCCGTGACGGTAATGGCATGGGCGGCAATGATGAACGAGAACAGACACTGAATCAGCTGCTGACGGAAATGGACGGCTTTGAAGGAAACTCCGGTGTCATGATCCTGGCAGCCACCAACCGACCCGAATCCCTTGACCCGGCACTGACCCGTCCCGGACGATTTGACCGCCGGGTTCCTGTGGAGCTGCCTGATCTGGACGGCAGAGAGAAGATCCTTCGGGTTCATTCCAAAAAGATCAAACTGGCAGAGGATGTGGATTTCAAGACCGTTGCCCGGATGGCAAGCGGCGCAAGTGGTGCAGAACTTGCCAATATTATCAACGAAGCAGCCTTGCGGGCAGTTCGGGATGGCAGAAAGTTTGCCAACCAGGCAGACCTGGAAGAATCCATCGAAGTGGTCATCGCAGGCTACCAGAAGAAAAACGCCATCCTCACCGACAAGGAGAAGATGGCCGTTGCTTACCACGAGATCGGCCACGCATTGGTTGCCGCCCTCCAGACCAATTCCGCTCCTGTCCAAAAGATCACAATTGTTCCCAGAACCTCCGGTGCATTGGGCTACACCATGCAGGTGGAACAGGGCAACCACTATCTGATGACCAAGGAAGAGATCGAGAACAAGATCGCCACCTACGCAGGCGGTCGTGCCGCCGAGGAAGTGGCACTGGGCGGCGTGTCTACGGGCGCATCCAACGATATTGAGCAGGCTACTAAGCTGGCCCGGGCCATGATCACCCGCTACGGCATGAGCGAAGAATTTGGTATGGTGGCATTGGAAACGGTGCAAAATCAATATCTGGGCGGCGATGCGGCCCTTGCCTGCAGCCCTCAGACGGCAGCACTGATTGACCAGAAAGTGGTGGAAACGGTCAGGAAGCAGTATGAAAAGGCGCTGGAAATGCTGCGGAAAAACGAAAAGCAGCTGCATCGTCTGTCCCGGCATCTGTATGACAGGGAAACTATTACCGGGGAAGAATTCATGCATATTCTAAACACAGATGAATAAAAATGAAACTGCCTGCCATGCGGGCAGTTTTTTAGGCGGTTGAAGAAAATTTTCCAAAAGAAGATTTTTTGTGTTGACAAAAGAAAGAAAAGGTGGTATATATTTGGTTGGTCATAGCTAACTCTGGTTTTGGCCGTTCTTTCGGGGGTTGAGTTAATAAAAACTAACTCGATTCCGTAAAGATGATCAGGAGGAAAAGAAACCATGGAAATGTCTTTGTGGAAGGCGCAGGAAGGCAAGGAGTACATCATTTCCCGCATTGATACCGACGATGAAGAAATGAATTCCTTTCTCTTTTCTCTTGGCTGCTACAGCGGCGAGCCCATCACGGTGGTTTCCCGGAAAGGGAAGGGCTGCGTGGTGGCGGTGAAGGATGCGCGCTATAGCATCGATTCCATACTGGCGGAAG
>CALASU010000093.1 GCA_937888765.1 uncultured Clostridia bacterium
GAATGGCTTGGAAAACGGGATGTTTCAGCTTGGGAAAATCATGGTGCTGAGTATCATCACAAGCTTTGGCACGGCGGCGATTGCGGCAAATGCGGTTTCCAATATCATTGCCATTTTTCAGGTGCTTCCGGGGATGTCCGTCGGTATGGCGGTCATTACGGTATGCTCCCGCTGTGTTGGGGCAGGGGATTACGATATGGCAAGATACTATACCCGTAAGATATTGAAGCTGGTACATGTACTGATTATCGTATTCAGTGTGGCTACTTTAGCGGCATTGCCTGTGATTATGAAGCTGTATAATCTTTCTCCCGAAGCGATGCAGTTTACAAAACAGATCATCTGGTATCATGGGCTGTGCTGTATGCTGTTCTGGCCCGAAGCCTTTACGCTTGCGAATACCTTGCGTGCGGCAAGTGATGTGAAATACTGCATGATCTGGTCTATTGTTTCCATGTGGGTGTTCCGAATCGGGTTCAGCTATGTGCTGGGGGCACAGATGCAGTGGGGTGTATTTGGTGTCTGGGTTGCTATGACAGTTGACTGGGCGGTAAGAGCGGTGCTGTTTATTGTACGTTACCGTGGCACAAAATGGCAGCATAAGGCTGTGGCATAAAGACATAAAAAAGAAAGAAAATGGATATACTTGACTGTGCCGATGGTATTGTAGTATACTATAAGCAACAGAAATGAGATGAGCTATCCATGGATTAGCACACGAAAACCCCAGAGGATGCGACCCTCTGGGGTTTTCTATTCCGTTTTTATAAGGTGGTTTAAGCCTCAGGTTGGTTGCCGATTATTTTTTCTGTCCAACCATTTGCAGATATAATAAGTAACAATACCTGCCGCAACAGAGATTAAAAATGAGATAAAAATATCCATAGATCAGCACCCCCTTTCTGTGCCGATATAGGGGATGGCAATAAATACAGTATAACATAAATTGGTTATGCTGCAAACAAAAAAGGAGTTCTTCGGAACTCCTTTTTTGTTTGTTATTTTGTTTTCCCCAGATAAGCCTGTTTGATTTCGTCATTTGCAAGGAGCTCTGCCCCTGTGCCCTGCATGGTGATTCTGCCTGTTTCGATAACGTAGGCTTTGTGGGCGATTTTCAGTGCCATATTGGCGTTCTGTTCAATCAGCAGAACGGTAATGCCTTCCTGATTGATGGTCTGGATGATTTTAAAGATATCCTTAACTACCAGAGGGGCAAGACCCAGAGAAGGTTCGTCCATCATGATTACTTTGGGTTTGCTCATCAACGCACGGCCAACGGCTACCATCTGCTGTTCACCGCCGGAGAGAGTACCTGCCATCTGCCATTCTCTTTCTTTCAGACGAGGAAAGAGGGAGTAGATGTATTCCAGATCATCTTTCAGATTGTCTTTTCTCAGATATGCACCGATTTTCAGATTTTCCAGTACCGTCAGGTTAGGGAATACACGTCTGCCCTCGGGTACAAGTGTGATACCCTGAGATACGATGAAGTCGGGTGTTTTGCCCACAATTTCCTGTCCGTTGAAGAGGATGGAAGCCTGTTTGGGTTTTACCAGACCCGCGATGGATTTCAGTGTGGTGGATTTGCCTGCGCCGTTTGCACCGATCAGTGTAACGATTTCCCCTTCGGGTACAGTCATATCAATGCCTTTTACAGCTTCGATGCCGCCGTAGGAAACCACCAGATTTTTCAGTTCCAGAATATTACTCATCGTCAGCCACCCCCAAATATGCGTCAATTACTTTCTGGTTTGTCTGAATTTCGGCAGGTGTGCCGTTTGCAATCTGCTTACCAAAGTCGATTACATAGATTCTGTCGGAAATATCCATAACCAGATTCATGTGATGCTCGATCATAAATACAGTCAGATGGAATTTATCACGGATATCTCTGATGAAGTCTGTCAGTTCGTCTGTTTCCTGTGGATTCAGACCTGCCGCAGGTTCATCCAGCAGCAGCAGGGTAGGGTCTGTTGCCAGCGCACGGGCAATTTCCAGATGACGCTGTTTGCCGTAGGGCAGGGAGCTTGCGATTTCATCCTTCAGATCATACAGATCCAGAATACGCAGCAGTTCCAGAGAATCCTCTTTCATCTTCTGCTCTTCCTTGCGATTCAGACGGAAGGTATCTGCAAAGATGTTTGCTTTCATACGCATATGCTTTGCAATCAGTACGTTGTCCAGTACAGTCAGTTCCTTGAACAGACGGATATTCTGGAAAGTACGGGCGATACCCAGCTTTGTGATCTTATCGGGCGTGGGTTCGATGGTTTTGTTGTATTTTCCTTTGTTTTCCCCTGCGTACAGCTTATCCATTTTCCCTTTGGGGAAGTTGGAAATGATCTGCTGTCCGTTGAAATGGATAGTGCCGTTTGTGGGAGCATATACCCCTGTGATGACGTTGAAGGCTGTTGTTTTGCCTGCACCGTTTGGCCCGATCAGGGAAACGATTTCGCCCTCTCTGACTTCCAGAGAAAGGTTATTTACAGCAACGACACCGCCGAACTGCATTGTGATATCCTCTACAGAGAGAAGTGCTTTTTTCTCAGGCATTGCCGTCACCTCCGTTTTTCTTGTCCAAGCGTTTTAAAATAAAGTTCCAGTTGAATTCCTTTGTACCCATGATACCCTTACGGAAGAACAGTACGACGATCATCAGAATGATGGAGAATACTACCATACGGAAGCCTGTTTTCAGGAAAGGTACCTGGAAACCGCCGATGATGAGTGTCTGGTCAAGGAAACGCAGCCACCATTCTCTCGCCGCAATTACGAGGAAAGAGGAGATTACGCTGCCTGTCAGAGAGCCCATACCGCCGATAACAACAATCAGCAGGATGTTATATGTCAGTGTTACGTTGAATGTTGTGGATGTAATCGCACCCATGAACATTGCCATCAGCGCACCGCCGACACCGGCAAAGAAGGAGCTGATGATAAAGGAAAGCTGTTTATGCTTTGCCAGATTGATACCCATTGCTTCTGCCGCGATTTCGTCCTCACGGATAGCCTTGAAGGCTCTGCCGTAGGAGGAGTTGATGAGCAGTGCAATGATCAGAATACAGATCCCTACTACAATGAAAGGGAAGTAGAAATTAGGGAAGCGGGGAATCAGCTTTAGACCCAGAGAGCCGTTTGTGATGCGGTTCATGGGGGAACTGCCGATCAGAATACGCACGATTTCCGCAAAGCCCAATGTAGCGATTGCAAAGTAGTCACTTTTCAGACGCAATACAGGTGCACCGATGATTGCCGCAAATACGGCACACACCAGACCTGCAACAACCAGTGCGACAATGACAGGCAATTCGATGTTTGCCAGCCAGTCAGCCACGCCGTAAAGATAATATACCCCTGCACGGCTTTCCACGGGGATGGTAAAGATTGCAAATGCATAGGCACCAACTGCCATGAAGCCCGCCTGTCCCAGAGAGAACAGCCCTGTAAAACCGTTCAGAAGGTTCATGGAAACAGCGACAAGGGCATAAATCACGCCAAGCTGCAATACGGTACGCAGCATATAAGTGGGTGCTGTGAACTGGTCAACACCAACCAGCAGTGCAAACAGCACAGCTACAGCGGCAACGGAAAGCAATATGGAAAGTTTTTGTTTTTTCTGTTCTGTCATAATGCTTCACCTGCCTTATACTTTTTCTGTGATCTTTTCGCCGAACAGACCTGTAGGTTTGAACAGCAGAATAACGATCAGCAGAATGAATGTAAATACGTCACTGAATTCGGAATAGCCTGCCGCCTTGATAAAGGTTTCGCTAAGCCCGATCACAAAACCGCCGACAACGGCACCGGGAATGGAGCCGATCCCGCCGAATACTGCCGCGATAAAGCATTTCAGACCGGGCAGAGAACCCGCCAGAGGATATACAGAGGGACGGGGTGTGAAGTACAGGATAGAACCTACTGCCGCAAGGAAGCAGCCGATAACGAATGTAAAGCTGATAACGCGGTTGATTTTAATACCCATCAGCTGAGAGGTTTCAAAGTCCTTGGATACGGCACGCATTGCCATACCGATTTTTGTGTGGTTAATCAGCTGCAGCAGTGCAAAGACAAAAATCAGTGTCAGAATGGGCGTAATGAATGTAACTACGGATGTAGAAATACCGCCGATTGTGATGGTTTTTGTCAGAAAGCCGATTGTGGGGTAGCCCTTGGGCAGGGCAGAAAACAGGTATGTCGCCAGATTCTGCAGCAGATAGGAAACGCCGATTGCAGAAATCATAATAGACATACGGGGTGAGCTTCTCAGTGGTTTATATGCCACTTTTTCAATGAGAACGCCCAGCAGGATGGTAGCACCCAGAACAAGGATGATGGATACATACCAGGGCAGAGCAAAGTCTACCATAGCGAAAATCATAAAATATGCCGCCATCATGAAAATATCGCCGTGAGCAAAGTTGATCAGACGGAGAATGCCGTATACCATTGTATACCCAATGGCAATCAGAGCATAAATACCGCCGATGGAGATGCCCGTCAGGCAGTACTGTAAAAATGCGGTTGCTGTCATATAGATACCTCCAGTTAAGATTTTTTGGAACCGACTTGGAAAGGTTCGAAAAGATTTAACCTTTCTGTTTTCACGATGAAATCTTTGCAAACCTTTACAAGCCGATTTCATGGAAAAAGCGGCGGGAGATTCGTTTTCCCGCCGCAGATCATTTTGATGCTATAGGGACTGACCCTGTATCAAAACAGATTATTCAGCTGTTTTTGTTTTATCCAGCTGTTTCTTCACGAATGCAAATTTGCCGTCTTTGATTTCTTTCAGGTAAGCAGCATCTTTGTTTGCATCGCCGTTTTCGTTGAATGTGATTGTGCCTGTAACACCTGTGTATTCTACAGCTGCCAGTGCATCACGCAGGTTCACGCTTGTCAGATCGCCTTCTGTACCGTCCAGATTTTCCAGAGCTGTTACCATTGTCATGTAACCGTCATAACCCAGAGCGGATACTGCTGCAACACCGTCTGTGCCGCCGTTCAGAGTTACTCTCTGAGGATCTTCGTTCAGGAAGCCTTTGAAGCCTGCAACGAAATCTTTTGCCAGAGGTGTGGATTCGTCGTTTTCATCGAAGAATGTGGAGAATACAACGCCTTCGCCTGCATCGCCTGCAGCTGTGATGATGGATTCATTTTCCCATGTGTCGCTGCCCAGGATGTGTGCTTCCAGACCGATTGCTTTTACCTGAGGCATGATCAGAGTTGCTGTTGCGATGGAGCAGGGAATGAATACACATTCTGCGCCGGATTCTTTTACTGTTGTCAGAATTGCGTTGAAGTCGGATTCATTTGTCTGATATGTTTCGTCTGCAACGATTGTGCCGCCGAATTCGCCTTCAAATGCCTGTTTGAAGTATGCTGCGATACCTGTGGAATAGTCATCCCCGTTCTGGCTGATCAGTGCTGCTGTTTTGTAGCCCTGGTCTGCTGCGTAGGAAGCCATTACAGTACCCTGGAAAGGATCCAGGAAGCATGTTCTGAAGTAGAAATCGTTACCCAGTGTAACCTGAGGGTTTGTGCAGGAGCAGCCGATTGCGGGAACGCCGGCTTCTGCATATGTCTGACCTGCTGCGATGGAAACGCCGGAGCCGTAGGAGCCCAGAACGCCGACAACGCCGGAGCTGATCAGGGACTGTGCTGCTGTAACAGCTGCTGTTTTATCGGACTGGTTGTCTACTTCTACCAGTTCGATGTCATATGTTGTGCCGTTGATGTCAACTGTGGGTTTTACGGAGTTTGCATAACGGATACCCAGAACTTCCTGCATACCGCCGCCGCCGTTTTCACCTGTTGTGGGTTCAAATACGCCGATTTTGATTGTTTCGCCGCTGATGGGTGTACCTGCTGCTGTTGTTGCAGGTGCATCTGTAGTTTCTGCAGAGCCGCCGCCGCATGCTGCCAGAGACAGTGTCATCACGGAAGCCAGAGCCAGAGCAATAAACTTCTTCATAATAAAAAAACCTCCCGTTTCACGGTTCCCCAAAAGCATCAGAAAAGAGGGAATCGTCTGAAAATAAGTACTGGGCGCAGTGTCTCGTACGAATGTTCCTCTGTGACGGACAGATGCTTTTGCGCCTTTGGCATAAATATAACATAATTTCGGGAAAGAAGCAATATAAGGACGTGCCTTTTTGCGAAAAGTCAAGGATTTTCGGGCATTTTTGCCGTTTCTTTTCGCAGCAGAAAATGAAACAGGAGCAAAAAAGACTTTATATATTGAAAAAGAACTGCTTTTTTCGGACGGGAAAAAGAAACAAGGGGACTGGTCAAGCAATCGGTTTTTCGGTATAATACTACTGTTATACATGGAGAAAACAGAAAGGGGTAATGAAATGAGCAGAGCAGATGAACTTTTTATTGCAAACTGCAAACAGATTTTAGAACAGGGCTTATCTACAGAAAATGAAAAGGTACGTCCCCGTTGGGAAGACGGCACACCTGCATATACACTGAAAACCTTTGGCGTAGTAAATCGCTATAACCTGCAGGAGGAATTTCCGCTGATGACACTGCGCTACACAAACTGGAAAGCAGCGATTGATGAAATCCTGTGGATCTGGCAGAAAAAATCCAATAACGTAAACGATCTGAACAGCCACATCTGGGACCAGTGGGCAGATGAAAACGGCTCTATCGGCAAAGCATACGGCTATCAACTGGGCGTAAAATATAAATTTAAACATGGTGAAATGGATCAGGTGGACAATATCCTGTGGCAGCTGAAAAACACACCTGCATCCAGAAGAATGATGACAAATATCTATACCTTCAGCGATTTGTCTGAAATGGGGCTGGAACCCTGTGCGTACAGCATGACATTCAACGTAACAGGCAATAAGCTGAATGCGATTCTGAACCAGCGTTCTCAGGATACACTGGTGGCAAATAACTGGAATGTGGTACAGTATTCTGCACTGCTGATGATGTTTGCACAGGTAAGTGGTCTGGAAGCGGGCGAGCTGATTCACGTGATCAGTGATATGCATATCTATGACAGACATATCGACATGGTAAAGGAAATGCTGACAAGAGAACCTCTGCCTGCACCCAAAGTAAGACTGAACCCCGAAATCAAAAACTTCTATGATTTCACAGTAGATGATTTCATCGTAGAGGGTTATGAATACGGGAAATCTCTGGGACGTATCCCTGTAGCGGAATAAGGGGGAAACGCATATGAAAATGATTGTTGCGGTAGATGAAAACTGGGGGATCGGCAAGGACGGCGATATGCTCCAGCCTATCTCCAAGGATCTGAAATTTTTTCGCCAGACAACAACAGGTAATGTAATTGTTATTGGCAGAAAAACACTGGAATCTTTTCCGAATAAAAAACCACTGCCCAATCGTGTAAATGTGGTTCTGACAAATAATAAGGACTATCCTGCAGAGGGCATTGTGCTGTGCCATGAACTCGAAAATCTGGCGGAGGTGCTGCAGCCCTATGCGGATAAAGAGATTTTTGTGGCAGGCGGCGGAACGATCTATAAACAGCTTCTGCCCCAGTGCGATACTGCATATGTAACAAAGATTTATCATAGCTATCCTGCGGATACCGTGTTCCCGAATCTGGACGCTGATCCCGAATGGGAACTGACGGAAGAAGGGGAAGTGCAGGAAGAAAATGGAGTGAGATTTTCCTTTAATACCTATAAGAGAAAATAAGAAAACGGAGCATCGAAGGATGCTCCGTTTTTGATTTCATATAGTATAGCGAAACTTGTCATATTATGTTATACTGCAAAGGTTGCCACCCCTAGACCGGCAAAGAAAGGGGGTGTCGGAATGGCTCTTTTTACATCCTTTTTGATTTCTGTCGTGGCAAGTATAGTTGCATATTATATTTGCAAATGGCTGGACAGAAAAATAAAGTAAATGGCAACCTGCCTGGGGCATAAGCCACCCTGCAAAAAACGGCATAGAAAACCCCAGAAGTGGCACCTTCTGGGGTTTTCATTTGTCGGTATGAAACTTTTTACATCCTGTTTCTATCTATATATAGTATACTATATGCCCCCGAGATAGTCAAGGATACATCGTTTTTATAAAGCATTTTCCTTCGGATTTACAAGTGCATTTAACAGCAGTAATAAAATCTGTTGATTTTCAGAAGACAGTTTTTTAAAATTGGAAAGCAGGGTCTGTTCGCTTGTTTTAAAAGGAACGCCAAGCAATTCATCTGTTGTCACATCTAACAATTCTGCAAGTTTTATCAGATCATCAAAAGAGGGTTCGTTTCGGGTACTTTCATAATTGGCAATCGCTGTATAGCCATAATTGAGATGTTCTGCAAGCTGTGCCTGCGAATAATTTTTCTGTTTGCGGAAGTATTTTAGATTTTTAGCGAAATCAGACAAAGGATCATCTCCGTTTCATTTTCATTGGTAAATTAGATTTCTATATTCTAAGTATAAATATAACCAAATAAGTTGTAAATATATATTATTTTGAAAATACTACCATATGAAAATTTTTTCTAAAATAAAACAGAGGTGGTAGTGATGGAATATGAATTTGAACAGGAATTTCGGCTGCTTGGGTTAAAGGTGGCATATTACAGAAAAGCGAAGAATATGACACAGGAGCAATTAGCGGAAAAATTAGGAACAAGTACATCTTATATCGGTTCAATTGAATCCAAAACCTATAAACCCATTTCCTTGAAAACATTATTCAGAATTGCAAATGCACTGGAAACCCCTCCGCATAAATTTTTAGAATTTTAAAACCGACCTTGTCCGATTGGATAAGGCATTTTTGTTTCTTAAAATACGTTTATGTAACGTATTATATGTTTTTGAGCATGATAAAGTCAATAGGAAAGACTATATTATGAGGAAAAACGTATGAAAAAGATAACATTCAATAACAATAAAAATATTATTTCTCAGCAATTAAAGATAGCCAGAATTAAGAAGAATTTATCGCAGAAAGAACTTGCGGCAAAAATGCAGCTGATGAATGTCAGCATGGATCAGCAGATGATCAGTAAAATAGAAAATAATATGCGAATTGTAACAGATTATGAGCTGGCGTGTTTTTGTCAGATTTTGAGCATTCGTCCCGAAGAATTATTGAAGGATTTTTGTGAATATTTAGAAAAATAAACCGACCTTGTCCGATTGGATAAGATCGGTTTTTATATATGATAACTTTCAATAGAATGTTATGGCGAAAAATGCCGCAATATGCTATACTGCAAAGGTTGCCACCCTCTATACTGGCAAGGAAAGGGGGTGTTAGTATGGAGTTCCTTACATCATTCGTACTTTCCGTTATGGCAAGTGTAGTTGCGTACTACATTTGTAAATGGCTGGACGGAAAGAGAAAGTAAATGGCAACCTGCCTGGGGAATAAGCCACCCTGCAAAAACGGAATAGAAAACCCCAGAGGATTCCGGCCTCTGGGGTTTTCGCATGTTAGTATAAAGATCCTTACATCTTTTCCTGTTATCTATAGTATACTATATGCTACGAAAATCGTCAAGTATACCCCTTTTTATTTTTACCCCTCAAAGGTATCGGGATGCTGTCCGGACCAGCCTGTCTGGGGCAGGGTCATCAGACGGTACATATCCTCCAGTGTGATTTCAAAATCAAACACATCCAGATTTTCTCTCATGCGTTCCAGAGAAGAAGACTTCGGCAGGGGCATGATGTTATTCTGCAGAGCGAAGCGAATACAGATCTGTGCGGGGCTTTTACCGTATTTTTCAGCCAGTTCCAGAAGCAAGGGCTCCTGCAATACACGAGTGCGTCCCAGAGGACTCCATGCACTTACCTGCAAACCCTTTGCCTGTGAGAAGTTCACGGCAGTCTGCTGAATATAGCCGGGATGGTATTCCAGCTGATTGACCATAGGCTGGATTTCCGCGTGTTTCATCAGATGCATCAGATGATGAGGAAGAAAATTGCTGACACCGATGGCACGCACAGCACCTTCATTGTACAGCTTTTCCAGTGCTCTCCAGCTTTCCGCATCCAGTGTGCGCCAGTCGGCTCTGGGGTTGGGCATGGGCCAGTGGATCAGAAACAGGTCTAAATAATTCACACCCAGATCTTTCAGAGAGGCTTCAAAGCTGCGCATGGTTGCATCATAGCCAAGATCATCCTTCCATACCTTAGAGGTCAGAAAAAATTCCTTTCGTTTCAGACCGCTTTCTTTTAGGGCTCTGCCGATTTCCGCTTCATTTCCGTATTTTCTGGCAGTGTCCAGATGGCGGTAGCCTGCTTCGAGCGCATCTAAAATCACTTTTTCACCGTTTTCTTTTACTTTATAAGTACCGTAGCCGATAAAGGGCATTTCTACATCGTTTTCCAGAACGAACCCGTTTTCACTTATCATGGACTTTTCCTCCTTTTTTAGATCAGAGCCTTTGCTTTCAGAATAGAAAGTGCCTGTTCTGTCAGATATTCCTTTGTATTTTTTGCGGGATCATGCAGCACTGTATCCAGTAATTCTGCCAGAATCGCCCCCATCTCCTTGCCGTGGGGTGCACCCATTGCCATAAGGTCTTTACCCGAAAGCTGCATGGTTTTCAGTGTCAGACAATCGCCGTCAGTCAGTATTTTTTCAAGCAGTGCCAAGGCTTCGGCGTGGGCGGAAGCGGGGCGCAAAATGGATTGCAGCAGAAGAAGCTGTCTGACGGGTTCTTCGTCAATTGTGCCTGTCAGCTTACGCAGAGAATAGGCATCTGTGGGAACATCCTCTGGCAGATGCTCCAGCAGCAGGCAGACACGTTTCAAGGTAAAATTATCAAATTTCAGATGCTTCAAAAGCTTCTGCGCTTCTGCAGGGGTATAGTCCTGCAGGACGATGCACCAGCACAGGGCTTCTTCCTTTGGACAGGCAGAAAGCTCAGAAAGGATAGCAGAGCTGTTTGCAATCAGTTTTGCGGAAAGGGTAGGGTCAATCTGTGCCAGCAGACCGCTTTCCCATAACAGGGGCATTTTTTCCGTAAAGGGAGAAAGCCAGAGTTTTTTCAGCTCTTCGCGGATACGCTCTACGCTGATTTTTTGGATCAGTGCGGTATTGGCACAGAGTGCCGCCCATGTTTCTTCTTCTACCGTAAAGCCAAGCTGTGCGGCAAAGCGTACACAGCGCAGCATTCTCAGAGCATCCTCCTGAAAACGCAGAGCGGGATTGCCGACACCGCGGATACATTCCGTTTCAATGTCCTCCTGTCCGTGGAAAGGATCACGGAAGCCTTCGGCGGGATGGTATGCAATGGCGTTCATGGTAAAGTCGCGGCGAAGCAGATCTTCTGTCAGATTTTTGGTAAAGGAAACGGCATCGGGATGACGGCAGTCTGCATAATCGCCGTCAATACGGTATGTCGTAACCTCATAATTTTCTTTGTGTAGTACGACAGTGATTGTGCCGTGCTGAATCCCTGTGTCAAAGGTACGATCAAAGAGCACCTTTGTTTCTTCTGGCAGTGCGGATGTGGTAATGTCCCAGTCCTGCGGATTTCTCCCCAGAATGGAATCCCGCACACAGCCGCCCACGATATAGGCTTCGTGTCCGCCCTGATTGAGTTTGTTTAAGATCAATGCCGCATCCTCGGGCATGGTAACTTTCATTTTTGTATGCATAAAAAACCTCCTGAATGGATTTGCTCTCAGTATATCATAAAACAGGAATTTGTACAAAAAGAAGAAGGCTTCCGTTTTGCGAAAGCCTTCGAGGGGAATCATATATTTTAATAAGGAGTAGTTGGATTCAAATATAAAAATCGCTCTTATTTTTATATTGTGTTTGCAACCGCATATACGCGGTTGCGAATGGGGGTGCAGGGGAATCATTCCCCTGCCAGGGTGTGGGACAGCGTCCCACGG
>CALASU010000094.1 GCA_937888765.1 uncultured Clostridia bacterium
TCTCTGTTAGAACCTTCATGCATTACCAATTCCTGACCGATTTTTGTTTTCGGCGCTTTGAAGATTTCTTCCACACTGCCTTCTTCTGCAATCAGACCGCCGTCAATGATCGCTACTTTATTACAGATTTTCTGGATGACGCTCATTTCATGTGTGATGACCACGATTGTGATACCCAGTCGTTTGTTGATGTCTTTTAATAAGGAAAGGACACCTGCTGTTGTATTCGGGTCAAGCGCAGAAGTCGCTTCATCACACAGCAACACCTTCGGTTCTGTTGCCAGCGCTCTGGCGATTGCCACACGCTGCTTCTGCCCACCGGAAAGCTGTGCAGGATAAGACTCGATTCTGTCAGACAGCCCTACCAGCTCCAGCAGTTCCAGCGCCCTTGCCTTTGCTTCTGCTTTGGGCATGCCGGAAATTTCCATGGGGAAGCACACATTTTCCAGCGCCGTTCTCTGCATCAGCAGATGAAACTGCTGGAAGATCATGCCCATGTGATGGCGCTGTTCTCTCAGTTCTTTTTCCGAAAGCTCTGTCAGTTCCACCCCATCCAGATATACCTTCCCGGAGGAAGGACGTTCCAGCAGATTGATGCAGCGTACCAATGTACTCTTACCCGCACCACTCAGCCCGATGATGCCATATACATCTCCTTTTTCGATATCGACATCGACACCATGCAGCACTTCCAGTTCCCCGGCTTTTGTCTGGAAACGTTTTTTGATGCCTTCCAGTCGAATCATGATTTCTTTTTCAGCCATCTTCTTTTTCCCCACCTTTGTCGTTTTATCTTTTACTTTCCCAAAAAGTAAAATAAAAAAGCTCTCTCCCATGAACGGTTCTGTTCAAGGGACGAGAGCATAATTGCTTCGTGTTACCACCCTAATTCATCACAGCCTCACAGCTATGACCTTATCAAGTACGGGTAAATTTACCGATACTCTGACGCTGTAACGGGCGTTCCCGTCGCAGCCTAAAGGGTTTCCCCTCTCGGTACGAGGCTCCAAGGCCATCTTCCATTCTTTCTGTACTCCCTCATTCTCAGCCCCTGAGGTTCTCTGTAGAATCTTTCAGAATGTACTCTCCTTTTCACTGCCTTTGTGAAATTTCAGTTGATAGTCCTCATTATACAACTTTCTTTTTGTTTGTCAACCGCAAATTTCTGTTTTTTTCAGCAAAACAAATGTTTCCCGCAAAAATACTACCGAAAATACAATCGCCCTTTTAGCTATTTTTTACAAAATAACTTTTGGATTGTATCCAAAAAAATATCTTTTTCTTTTTTTCTCGGGAGTTCCTGCAAAAAAAACGAAAAAAATGAATCTTTCTTCATAAAACTGCATAAGAATTTATGCTTTTGGGATTATCCGTTTTTCTCTGTCAATGCCAGAATATCCGCCAGAGGGGCATACACTTCGTCGTCCACAAGGAAGCACTGTATTCCTGTTTCCTTGCCGTTTGCCAGCAGTTTGAAATCTGCTTTTTTCGTGATCAGTCTGCCGCTGTTATCCATCAGCAGTTCATTTCCGAGTGTCTGGAAAATACGCCCGATTTCCAGATTCAGTGTTTTCTCCTCCTTAGAATAGTCTGCCGCAAAGCCCTTGCCCGTTTTCGCAAGCTGACGCAGAGGTGCGTAGGTTGTACCGAAAATATCCAGAGTCGTAAATGTCATTTCCTTTTCGCCGACAGGAATGGTCTGTTCAGAAAGGGATCTGCTGTTTTCCAGTCCTACCCAGGGAAGCTCATGCGGCTTGATACGGTCTGTATAAATGCCGTCCACACCCAAAGCCAGCAATTCTTTCATATACAGATACCGATTGACAGTATGTGCATATACCTTCAGCCCTTTTGCCTTCAGGGTATCCACATTCGCCTTTGTGGCACGGTTATAGTGAATCGTTACGGTATCAATACCGTTTTCGGCACAGAAAGCCGCAATATCCTTATAGTCGGGGTTACTGATCAGATACAGTGTAAAAATCCAGTCGGAAAACGGATGCACTTCCTTTACCCAGCCAAGCATCTCTTTTTTATAAATCTGAGGAATGATACGGTCAAGTACCTCGGGAGCACCCATATTTGTCGCAATCGCTTTCAGATCCCGAAACTGTTTCTGTACTGTTGTTTTATCTGTAGATTTTGTATCTGTAACCAGATACATATCAGGATATTCTATCATCAGGGTAATCAGATCAACCGCTGTCAGCGGTGTCTGTTCAAATACCGCAGGGGTCGCTTTGAAGGTCTTGCTGTTCATTACCAGTTTGCCCTCGGGTTCGATCTCCAGACGATAGTAAGAGCCGTCCTTTTCAAAATCATGACGCAGTACCAGTACATTATCAGAGGTATAGATAAAATCCCCCTCTACCACACGGAAACCGTTTTCCCAGGAGGAAATAAAAGCTTCTTTTGTATTCAGCTCAATTTTGCCGTCCGCTTCCCCAAGCGCGTGGGCAATCAGTGGGTTTTCTTCCTGCCAGCCAGCCCATGCCGGCTGCACTGCACCGATCGTAAGCACTGCCGCCATCGCCAGTGCCGTCAATGGTTTTCGTTTCATCTCTTCTCTCTCCAATCTTTCCGGAAATATTTTGTAAATGAAAAAAGCAGGGATACTGCTTTCTGCCCATCCCCGCCCGTTTTTCTTTTTTGTGGTACGTTCCGATTATTCTTCGTCTTCGTCGAACAGTTCGGAGAACGCATTAGAAACCATTTCGAATTCTGCATCGTCTTCGATGGAATCCAGTTCGATTTCTTCGCCTACTTCTTTGTATTCATACAACAGTACTGTTTCATCTTCCAGAGGCAGCAGTGCGATGAATTCTTTGCCTTCGATACCTTCTACTGCAAATACGCCCAGAACGCCGCATTCCAGTTCTGTATCGTCATCCAGTGTCAGTGTTAATGTTTCCATTTCCAGTTCTTCATGGTCGTGATCGTGACCACAGCCACATCCGCATTTATCGCTCATTGATAAATCCTCCTTAAAATAGTCTTTTGATGCCAAACAGCTTCCCTATCATCATAACCGATAATCGCCGTTTAAACAATTATTTTTTTTGATTTTTTTGACGATTTGCTTCTTTTTCAGCAAGTTTTTTTGCTTTTTTCGCAAAGAAACCCAGACCGTCGTCTGCCTTCTTCTCTTTTTTGCCGTTTTTCTTTGCTTTTGCAGGAGTATTTGCTTTTTTCTCTTTTTTGTCTTTCTTTTCTTTTTTGTCTTTTTTCTTTTTGGGAGCTTCTTCCTCGATGATCCAGCCCTGTGCTTTCAGGTCTTCCCAGTCTGCCCATTCCTCTTCATCGTCCGCCCATTTGTCTTCGATAATGAGCTTATCTTTTTTCTTCTTCATGGGAGCAATCACGTCTTTTTTGGTCTTCTGGCTGTCTACCAGCTTGCCATAAGACATTTCTTTCTGTTCAAACTGTAACCCCCATGCCTTTTCGTATTTATGCACCCATTTGCGCTCATAAGGTGTTACAATCGTAATCGCTGTCCCCTCTGTGCCTTTTCTGCCGCAGCGGCCCGCACGGTGCAGATAATGTGTGGGTTCTTCAGGCACATCCAGATTGATGATATGTGTCACGCCCTCGATATCCAGACCACGGGAACCGATATCAGAAGCCACAAGCACGTTGATTCTGCCTTCTCTGAAATCGTCCATGGCAGTCTTTCGGTCCAGCTTGCTTGCCTGTCCGTAGATCCCTGCCGCCTTAATGCCGTGATAGCACAGCTTATCTACCGTAACCTCGATATTTTCGGGGTTATTTAAGAATACCATCACCTTTGCGGGCTTTTCCCCTGCCAGTACCTTTCTGAGGTTTACAAATTTTTCTCTGTGTGCGGAAAGGATATAGCAGTGCTTAATGCCCTTCGGCACGATACCGCCGCTCTTGGCTTCCGTATCCACGAAATCTGCTTTCATCAGCTTTGCCGCTCTTTCCTTTGTTTCGCCGCCTACAGAAGCAGACAGCAGCACGATCTGGCGTTCTTTTAATGTCGTACGTACAACTGCTTCCACATCGGCAATATTGCCGTCCTCCATCAGTCTGTCACCCTCATCCAGTACGATTGTTTTTACCAGATGCGCCTGAATCTTCTTACGGCGAATCAGATCCAGAATACGGCCGCAGGAGCCGATGACAATACGGGGTTTCGCTTTCAGCTTTTCCATCTGTCTGCCGATGCCTGCCGCACCGATGAGCAGTACACAGCCCGCTTCAATGCCGGAATTTTCCTGCAGCAGCTCTGCCTGACGGTATACCTGTGCCGCCAGTTCATGTGTAGGTGTCAGAATGATCGCCTGTGTGCCGCGGATATTCATATCCAGCTTTTCAAAAATGGGCAGCAGATACGCCAGTGTTTTACCGGAGCCTGTTTCGGAGCGTCCGATGATGTCTTTACCGCCGAGAATCAGCGGAATCATTTTTTCCTGTATTTCCGTGGGTTGTTCGATCCCCTGTCTGGCCAGTGCCAGTTCCAGATCGGGGCGCAGACCCAATGCTTCAAATTTCTGTTCCATATGTGTTCCTTTCTGTTATTTTTCCGTCTTCTGTTTTTCTATATTCACAGTTTTCTTTTATATCATACCGATTTTTTCAAAATAATCAAGAATCCCGCAATAAATTGCCCATGCCACCTTTTCCTGATAGCTGTCCGCATTTAAAAGGGCTTCCTCCTCCCGATTGGATAGAAAGCCGCATTCTACGATGACAGCAGGAATTTCTGTTGTCCGCAATATGTAATAGTCTTTGTTTTCCTTTGCCTGCCTGTGGTTACTGCCGTCCACACGTTCCCGCAGGCTTTCCTGTATACATTCGGCAAGCAGTTTTCCCGCTTCGCCAGAAGCATGATAAAACACCTGTGCGCCCTTTGCCGCCGCAGAGGGAAACGCATTCTGATGGATACTGACAAGGATATCCGCATTGCTTTCATTGGCAAGCCGTTTCCGTTCTGCCATATCCTCCCGCTTGCCCTTGCCGAGTGCTTCATCCGCATCACGGGTCAGCAGTACCGTCGCCCCGCCCTGCTCCAGAAAGCCCTGCAGCTTTTCTACCACTGCGAGGTTCAGTTCTTTTTCATTTACACCGTGCGTGCCTGTCTTGCCGGGGTCCCATCCGCCATGCCCCGCATCTAATAAAATCACTTTCTGCTCCGTGGGATACATCACTTCTTTTTCCCCGACTGCTGTATGCAGCAGGCAGATACCAATGACACAGATACAGCCCAAAAGTGCCGCCCTTTTCTGTTTCCCCCATTCTCTGCAAACTATTCTCATATGCCCCCTCCTTTATAGCAGGATATGAGCAAATGAAAAAATCTTGCATACTGCTTTCAGAACGGAACAAAATTACAGCAGATCTTTGCCCATACAGTCGTCACCTTTTTCTTTCAGAATGGCAACCACACGTGCAGGTGCGCCGTCTGCATGTTCATATTTCAAGGGCAGTGCCGCCAGCAGGAACAGTTCCTCGCCGATCTTGTCCAGATTGGTCAGATTTTCCATGATGATACCATCCTGTTTGAGGAACAGCATCTTGTGCAGACGCAGGTCTGCATCCGCAACAGGGTCCATGCTCAGTGTATCGAAGCCAACGCCTTTTTTACGGTTCTGTACCAGATAATCCACAACCTCTTTTGTGATAATGGGATAATCGCCCAGATATTCATTTTTTCCCCAGTAGCGATCCCAGCCTGTGCAGAACAGAATAAAATCTGCCTTGTCTGCTTTTTCCTGTACTTTTCTGATATGATCCATGCCAATGCTTTTACCTGCAGGCACATTGCGGCAGTCAATCACAAGACCTTTGCCGACAAACTGCATCGGGCGCATTTCATCCAGCATTTTATGACCTTTCAGCACGTGTGCAGGTGCATCAATATGTGTCCCTGCATGAGAAGTCATATACATCAGTGTTTCCCGAAAACCGCTTTTTTCCAGTGTGTGGATCATTTCCAGCTTTACAGGTTCTGTATCGGGAAAATAAGACATATTTTCATTGGAAAGGGTCTGTGTCAGATCAATTACATACATATTTTAGATTCTCCTTATTCTTTACTGATGAATAACATATGTATGTATTGTATCATATACAGGAAAATTCTTCTACGGCAGAGAAAAATATCTCTCTTTTTTTCTTGTATTTTTATGTATACAGTAGACAACGCCGCAGTTTTGTATTTACACAAAGGACATTTGTCCGTCATTTTGACCAGTCTGTCTTTTTAAATTTTTACAAAATTCTGGTATTCCGACAAAGTTCTTCTGTGGGACAAAAAAAATCCCATTTTACATTGACGGATTTTTTTCAAGTGGTATAATTTTACCAACGCACATTTGACCGCCTTACAAATACAGGCGGCAAATGTTTTTTTGCGAATACACTTCAGGAGGTTCTTTTTATGGAAAAACGTATTTACAATTTTTCGGCAGGTCCATCCATGCTGCCCTTGGAAGTGCTGGAACAGGCACAGCGTGAACTGGTTTGTTACCCCGGTGCAGGCATGTCAGTGATGGAAATGAGCCATCGCTCCAAAGTGTTTGAATCTATTCTGGAAAAAGCAAAATCAGATCTGAAAGAACTGATGCACATTCCCGACAATTATAAGATCCTGTTCCTGCAGGGCGGCGGCTCAACGCAGTTTTCCATGATTCCGCTGAACCTGATGGGCAAAAGCAATACAGCCGATTATGTCATCACAGGACAGTGGGCAAAAAAAGCGGCAGAAGAAGCAAAACGCTACGGGAAAGTCAATATTGTGGCATCCTCAGCAGATACGACTTTTGACCGCATCCCCGAAATTGACAAAGCAAACTGTAATCCCGATGCGGATTATTTCTATATTACACTGAACAACACCATCTACGGCACACGCTGGACAGAACTTCCCGATGTGGGAGATATTCCTCTGGTCGGGGATATGTCCTCCTCCATCCTTTCCGAAGAAATCGACATCACAAAATTTGGTCTGCTCTTTGCAGGGGCACAGAAAAACCTCGGCCCTGCAGGGGTTACGGTTGTCATCATCCGCGAAGACCTGTTAGGCAATGCAATGGATTTCACACCGACCATGCTGAAATACGATATTCACGCCGACAACAATTCCCTTTATAATACACCCCCCACCTATGGCATTTACTTCATGGGTCTGGTGTTTGACTGGGTAAAACGACAGGGCGGCGTAGCGGCCATGCAGAAACGCAATGAACAGAAAGCGGCTCTCCTCTATGATTTCCTTGACCGCTCCGAGCTGTTCAAAGGCACTGTTGTAAAGAAAGATCGTTCTCTGATGAATGTCCCTTTCATCCTGCCTACGGAAGAACTGAATGAACAGTTTATCAAGGAAGCAAAAGCCGCAGGCTTTGAAAATCTGAAAGGTCATCGCAGTGTAGGCGGTATGCGTGCCAGCATTTACAACGCCATGCCGATAGAGGGTGTAGAAGCCCTTGTTGCTTTCATGGAAGCATTTGAAGCAAAACACAGATAAACGCCGAGGGTTGTGTTCGCACAACCCTTTTGTATGTAATTTTACCGTCTTTGAAAACAGATTGTGATAAAATACAAAAGATTAGAAATATCTATCATAAACTACAGAATAAACTACAGACATAACAACAGAAAGAAGGCTTTTTCTATGTATACCATTCGTACTTTAAACAACATTTCCGAAACAGGTCTTGCCAAGCTGCCCGAAGGCGAATTTACCATTGATGCCCATGCAGAAAACCCCGAAGGCATTATCCTGCGCAGCTATGATATGCACCACATGACACTGCCCGATTCCCTGCTTGCCGTAGCAAGAGCAGGTGCAGGCACAAATAATATCCCCATCGAAAAATGTACCGATATGGGTGTACCTGTATTCAATACCCCCGGTGCAAATGCAAACGCGGTAAAAGAACTGGTACTGTGTGCCCTGCTGGCATCCTCCAGACGTATCATTGCGGGCTCCAACTGGGTACAGACACTGACAGACGGAAAAGAAGACATTGAAAAAGCCGTAGAAGCCAACAAAAAAGTATATACAGGCCCCGAAATCGCAGGCAAAACTCTGGGTGTCATCGGTTTGGGTGCAATCGGCGTACTGGTTGCCAATGCGGCTCTGGATCTGGGTATGGAAGTCATCGGCTATGATCCATTCCTCTCTCTGGAATCCGCATGGCATCTGTCCCCCGCTGTTGTACGTGAAGAATCCATTGAAGATGTGGTTTCCAAATGCGATTATATTACGCTGCATATTCCCTTAAATGATAAAACACGACACACCTTCGATGAAAAGCTGTTTTCCGTAACAAAGCCCGGTGCAAGACTGTTAAACTATGCCCGCGGCGGTCTGGTAGACAACGAAGCATTGAAAAAAGCCATTGAAGACGGCATCATCGCCCGCTATATGGTAGACTTTCCTTCCGAAGACCTGCTCGGTAACCCTTGGAATATCATCGTAACCCCTCATCTGGGCGCATCCACACCCGAATCCGAGGAAAACTGTGCGGTTATGGCAGCACAGCAAATCAGAGAATACCTGCGTTACGGCAATATCAAAAACTCTGTAAACTTCCCCAGATGTGAAGTGCCTTATAACGGCAAACCCCGTATTGCCATTTCTCACCGCAATATTGTAAATATGATCGGTCAGCTCGGTGCAGTCTTTACCAAATATCATGTCAACATCGACAAGCTGGTAAATAACTCCAAGGGCGACCTTGCATATAACATCGTTGTATGCGATAATTTACCTGATGACATACAGGGCATGATTGATGACCTGTATGCAATCAATACCGTTATGAAAGTACGTATATTTGAATAAATGCAGTTTTCAGAATAGGAGGAATATATAATGGCTACTATCAGACCCTTTATGGCAATCCGCCCCACTGCTGCTTATGCCAAAGCAGTTGCGGCACTGCCTTATGATGTTATGAACAGTGAAGAAGCAAGAGAAATGGTAAAGGATCAGCCCTTTTCCTTTCTCCATATAGATAAAGCAGAGGTTGATCTGCCCGAAGGTACAGACATTTACAGCGATGCTGTTTATGCCAAAGCAAAGGAAAATCTGGAACGCATGATTCAGCAGGGCGTATTTGAGCAGGACCTCCTGCCCAATCTGTATATCTATCGTCTGACAATGAACGGCAAAAGCCAGACAGGTCTGGTCTGCTGTACGTCCGTTGACGAATATCTGGACAACACCATCAAAAGACATGAGCTGACCCGTACAGACAAAGAAGCTGACCGTATCCGTCATGTAGACACACTGAATGCAAACACTGGCCCGATCTTCCTTGCATACAAAGAAAATCTCGATGCAAAAGCCATCATCGACGGCTGGACAGCGGCAGTTGCTCCCGTTTATGATTTCGTTTCCGAAGATGGCATCGGACACACAGTCTGGATGATCGACAGCGATACAGAAATCGGTATGCTAGTACAGTCTTTCCTGAATGTAGAAAATCTGTATATCGCAGACGGACATCATCGTAATGCTTCCGCAGTAAAGGTTGCACTGAAACGCAGAGTGGAAAAACCCTATTTCACAGGCGAAGAAGAATTCAACTATTATCTGTCCGTACTGTTTGCGGCAGATGAATTGTATGTTATGGACTATAACAGAGTGGTAAAAGACCTGAACGGCTATGATGCAGAGGGCTTCCTGAATAAGATCGGCGAAAAATTCGATATCGCTCCCTATACAGGCGAAGGACAGTATCGCCCCGAAGCAAGACATACTTTTGGGTTGTATCTGGAAAACAAATGGTATAAACTGACTGCAAAAGAAGAGATACTGAGTGATGATCCCGTACTGGGCTTGGATGTTTCTATCCTGCAGAAAGAACTGCTGGAGCCTGTGCTTGCCATTGGCGACCCCAGAACAGACAAACGCATCGACTTTGTAGGCGGTATCCGCGGTCTGGAAGAACTGGAAAGACGCGTGGACAGCGGCGAAATGAAGCTGGCGTTTTCCATGTTCCCCACTTCCATGAGAGAGCTGATGGACGTAGCAGACGAAGGTCTGACCATGCCCCCCAAATCCACATGGTTTGAACCCAAGCTGAGAAGCGGTCTGTTCATCCACGATTTAGGGTAAAGACCTTGGGGGCGTTGCCCCCAATACCCCCACGAGGGGGTCACCCCCTCGACCCGATTAAAAAAAGCGATTTTCTAAATAGAAAATCGCTTTTTTAGTGTTCATATAATAGAGCATTTATCATATCAAAAATAATTTTTTGATGTTCTGGCAGAAGGCTTTTAAATGTATCTAAAAATGTCCAATCTTCTTCCATAGAAGAAAAACCGAGTAATTCATTTGGTGTAACTTGTAAAACATGAGCAAGAGTAATCAAATCATCAAAAGAAGGCTCATTACGACCACTTTCATAATTCGCAATTGCAGTATATCCATAATTTAAAACCTTTGCCAACTCTATCTGAGAAAAATTTTTTTGTTTTCTATATTTTTTTAAATTTTTTGCAAAATCCGACACAAAATCACCCCCGAAATCAATCTTACTTTATCCTACTTTAGGCGAAAAGTCAATACTAAGAGCGATACTGTAGTATTGTTGCAATAGAGGTGAGAAAAATGCGACCACTAAAACAAAAAGTAAGCATCACATTAGATGAAGATATTGTAAAAAGAATCAAAGACATGGCAGAGGAAGAACAGCGTTCTTTTTCTCAGTATATCAATCTGATTCTGACAGAACATTTAAAGAACACTGATAAAGCTAAACAGTAAAAAACATTTCATCAAAAAAGCGATTTTCTAAACAGAAAATCGCTTTTTTATATAGGGTCGAGGGGGTTACCCCCTCGCAGGGTGTGGGACAGCGTCCCACAAACTTACAGATCCAGTTTCAGATCATTTTCTTTAATCAGACCTTTTTTCCGCATAGGATATGCAAAGAGCAGTGTCAGCACCGCAGGCAGAACAAAGGAAATCAAACCCAGACCAATCCAGTCCATAGAAGTAATTGCTGTTTTTGTCCCTGCCGCCATATCATTCAGCCAGCCTGTATATACACCAATCTGCCCAACCAGGCCGCAAGTCCCCATACCGGATGCAACAGCATCGCCGTTCATCTGCATACGAAATACACATGTTGCCAGAGGTCCTGTTACTGCCGCCGCCAATGTAGGAGGAATCCAGATCAGAGGGTTCTTAATAATATTCGGCACCTGCAGCATGGATGTACCAATGCCCTGTGCAACCAGACCGCCCCATTTGTTTTCTTTAAAGCTCATTACCGCAAAGCCAACCATCTGCGCACAGCAGCCCGCAACAGCCGCACCTCCTGCAAGTCCTGTCAACCCCAGTGCCGCACAGATTGCCGCAGAACTGATGGGCAGTGTCAGTGCCATCCCCATAATCACAGAAACCATAATCCCCATGAAGAAGGGCTGAAGATCTGTCGCCCACATGATTGCATTGCCAACAGCACTTGCCGCTGCACCGATAGAAGGAGCCCACCACATCGCAAGCAGGATACCTACGCAGATCGTTACAGAGGGTGTCACGATAATATCAATTTTTGTTTCTTTGGAAACCAGTTTCCCAAACTCTGCCGCAAATACTGTGATAACCAGTACTGCCAGAGGGCCGCCTGCGCCGCCAAGGCTATTCGCCGCCGCACCTACGGCAACCAATGAGAACAGTGCCAGAGGGGGACATTTCAGAGCATACCCAATGGCTACCGCCATAGCAGGACCGGCTGCCGCCTGCGCAAAGCCGCCGATTTCCACCAGTTTTTCCACACCACACTGCTGTCCCAGTGTTTTCAGAATCGTACCGATCAGCAGAGAAGCAAACAGCCCCTGTGCCATCGCACCAAGTGCATCAATCCCGTACCGTTTTGCCGAAAATTCAATATCTTTTTTCGCCAGGAAAGCAGCAAAACCTGTTTTGCTCGCTTTTTTCTTTTTTTTTGTTTTTCCCATTTTATTGCTCCTCCATCATCATTCTTTACAGATGTCAAGACACACAAATTTCCTAGAGTATACACTTTTCTTTTTGAAAACGCAATCCTTCTTTTGATAAAATTTGAAATTTTTTTTACAGGATAAAGCAGGTATTTTTGCTTATACTAAGAACAGAACAAAAGGAGGGACGATTGTTTATGAAAAAATTTACAACAGGTATGCTGCTGGGCGGCGCAATGACAATGGCAGGGCTTGGCTATATGATGCAGGATAAAAACCGCTACCAGAAGGTCGTAAAAAAAGGGAAGAAAATGGCTGTAAAAGCTGAGGAAGTCATGGATGATGTGCTCGATGACCTGATGCCATAAAACACAAAAACAGAGGCGAAACTCGCCTCTGTTTGCTTTTTCTTTTCGAGGGACTCTTTCCCTCGAGCTCCCTGCAAGGGGAGTTATTTCCCTCTAGGGGTTTGGGGGCAACGCCCCCAAGGTCTTATTTGCTCAGTAATTCAATGCCTTTTTTCACTCTGCGGATAGATTCTTCCTTGCCCAGAATGTCAGCCAGTTCCATCGCACCGCCAGGGGATGTGGGTTCGCCGGAGAGTGCTGTTCTTACAGGCCACAGCATCTGACCATTTTTGATACCCATTTCACCGATCAGTGCCATCAGTGTGTCATGGATCACTGTTGTATTCCAGTCTTCGATGCCTTCCAGTACGGGCAGTGCCGCCTGCAGGGAAGCCAGAGCGATTTCGTCATTTGTTTTCATTTTCTTGTGTGTATACAGCTCTGTGCCGTATTCGGGCAGTTCTTTAAAGAACGCTACCAGACCGGGGATGTCGTTCAGTGTTTCCAGACGTTTCTGCAGCAGTGCCGCAATCTTCTTGTAGTCCAGACCTGTGCCAGCCAGTGCTTCTTCCAGCTTAGGCTGTGCCAGTGCAAAGTATTTGTCGAAATCCATTGCTTTCAGGTATTCGCTGTTCATCCATGTCAGCTTCTTGATATCGAAGATGGAAGGAGATTTGCTCAGACCTGCAATGTCGAATTTTTCTTCCAGTTCTTTCAGAGAGAAGATTTCTGTGTTGTCGGAAGGGCTCCAGCCCAGCAGAGCGATATAGTTCATGATCGCTTCTACTACATAGCCTTCGTTTACCAGATCTTCAAAGGATTTATCGCCGTGACGTTTGGACAGCTTATGTGTTGCATCACGCATAACTGCGGGCAGATGCACATATACGGGTTTTTCCCAGCCGAATGCATCATACAGCAGATTGTATTTGGGTGTGGAAGACAGATATTCACTGCCTCTTACAACGTGTGTAATTTTCATCAGATGGTCGTCCACTACGTTTGCAAAGTTGTATGTGGGGAAACCGTCCGCTTTCATCAGAATCTGGTCATCCAGTTCTGTGTTTTCTACTGTAATATCGCCGTAAACCACATCGCTGAATGTAGTTGTGCCTGCATCGGGCATTTTCTGACGGATTACGAAAGGTTCGCCTGCATCCAGTTTTGCCTGTACCTCTTCTTTGGACAGGTGCAGACAGTGACGGTCATATTTTGCAAAGGACGCACCTTCGCCGTTTTCTTCCTTCAGGCTTTCCAGTCTTTCCTTTGTACAGAAGCAGTAATATGCTTCGCCTTTTTCCACCAGTTCTTTTGCATAGTCCATGTACATGCCCATTCTTTCAGACTGTACATAAGGGCCGTATTCACCGCCCACATCGGGGCCTTCATCGTGCTGCAAGCCTGTCATCTTCATTGTCTTGTAGATCACATCCACAGAGCCTTCTACCAGTCTGCCCTGGTCTGTGTCCTCAATACGCAGGATGAATTTCCCGCCCTGAGATTTTGCAATCAGATATTCATACAATGCTGTACGCAGATTACCAATATGCATATACCCCGTAGGAGAAGGGGCAAATCTTGTTCTGATTTCCATGTTGTTTCTTCCTTTCTTATGTTAAAATTTTTCCTTGATAACAGTTTAAACGGAAAACGCCTTTCTGTAAAGTAGTGCACAGCGTAAGATGATGGAATTTTTCACTTTTTCTTGCACCATTTCCCCCTTTTTGGTATACTGCTTTCTAACCTATATAAACTACACCTGCAAGGAGTTGATTATTTGGAATTGAATCAAGAAACTATACGAAAAATACGGGGACTAATCCTGTTCACGCTTCTGCTTCTGGTCGGACTTTGGAAATTTAATGTGGTGTGGAGTGCTTTTCGCTTTCTGATAGGCGTACTTTCTCCGCTTCTGCTTGGCTGTGCAATTGCTTTTGTGCTGAGCGTTCCCATGAATCGCATCCAGAAGCGACTGTTTGCCAATGCCAAAAAAGGCAGTAAAGCCGAAAAAGCGGCAAAGCCGCTGAGCCTTGTACTGGCATTACTTCTGGTAATTGCGATTTTAGGGCTTGTGGTTGCCGTTGTACTGCCCGAGCTTGGCAATACCATTACCACACTGAGCAGAACCCTGCCCGAAAAAGTACCCGCAATGCTGAAGAAACTGGAAGCCATGTTTGTCAATAATCCCGACCTGGTGCACTATATCAAAGCACTGGAAGCCTCGCTGAACTGGGAAGAAATCTTCGATCAGGTAATGCATTTCTTCCGCTTCGGTGCCAATACCATGCTGGACTCTACGATTTCCGCCGCAAAGGGCATTGTCAGCGGCATCGGTACTTTTGTAATTTCCTTTACTTTTGCCTGCTATATCCTGCTGCAGGGCGAAATGCTGGGCAGACAGAGCCGCAAACTCATTTATGCCTTTCTGAAAAAAAGCCATGCAGATGAAATCGTACGGATCTGCTCTCTGAGCTATCGTATTTTTACGAACTTTCTGACAGGACAATGCCTGGAAGCTGTGATATTAGGCTTTATGTTCTTCGCTGCAATGACAGTCTTCCGCTTCCCCTTTGCGATTCTGGTTGGTGTATTGATCGCCTTTACTGCACTGATCCCCATTTTCGGGGCATTCATCGGCTGTGCAGTCGGGGCATTTCTGATTCTGACTGTTAATCCGCAGCAAGCACTTGCTTTCATCGTAATGTTTCTGATTTTACAGCAGCTGGAAGGCAATCTGATCTATCCAAAGGTGGTCGGCGGCTCCATCGGGCTTCCCTCTATCTGGGTACTGGCGGCGGTTTCCGTCGGCGGCAGTCTGTTCGGCATCATCGGTATGCTGGTATTTATTCCGATTGTTTCCGTGCTGTATACCCTGCTGAAAGAATCCGTCAACAAACGACTGCAGCAAAAAAATCTGACCATCCAATAAATATAAGGAGGTTTCCGCTGATCTATTAGCGGAAGCCTTTTTATATAGCTCTTTATCGAACCAAAAAACAGGCAAAACATATTCTGTGTTTTGCCTGTTTTTCTGGAGTAATAAATTAGTTTTTTTATCTTTTGTAAGTATCTGTAAAAAATTTCTTTTATCTGCGTAATGTAAACTGCTGCATCAGTTCCTTCATCACAACTGCCTGTGTGGACAGCTCTACGCTTGCGGATGCAGATTCTTCACTGCTTGCAGAGTTCATATGTACGACACGGGCAATTTGTTCGATACCGTCACGCACCTGTCTGAGTGCCACCGCTTCACGCTGTGCATCTTCTGTAATATCCGCAACCAGACCGGATACTGTTTTGGTACCTTCTACAATCTGGAACAGTGTTTCTGCTGTTTCATTCACTACAGAGGAACCTCTGTTTACCGCATCCACTGTACCGCCGATGAGGGATGCTGTATTTTTGGATGCTTCTGCGGATTTTGCCGCCAGATTTCTTACTTCATCCGCAACAACGGCAAAGCCTTTGCCCGCCGCACCTGCACGCGCCGCTTCTACCGCCGCATTCAGTGCCAGAATGTTTGTCTGGAATGCAATATCTTCAATCGTTTTGATGATCTTGCTGATTTCATTGGAGCGGTCAGTAATTTCATCCATGGCTTTTGTCATTTCCTGCATCTGTACGTTGCAGGTTTCTACCATGCCGCCTGTTGTATCCATATGCTGTTTTGCATCTGTTGCTCTGTCAGCTGTTTTGTCTACCTGTTCGGAAATATCCAGTACTGTCGCTGTCAGCTCTTCTACGGAAGAAGCCTGTTCTGTTGCGCCCTGCGCCAGTGTCTGAGAGCTGTGTGCAATATGCTCGGAGCCTGTAGATACCTGTTCTGCACTATCCTCAATCTGCAACAGTGTTCTGCTCAGCTGCTGGTTGATCGTACGCATAGAGTTCAGTACTTCTGCCAATGCACCAACGTATTTGCTAGGTACACGGCTTTCTACGTTGAAGTTGCCGTGTGCCATTTCACTCAGCATATAGTCGATATCCTGAATAACACTATTCAGAATATCCTGGCTGTCTCGAAGGGCAACACACATTTCGCCCAACTCGTTTGTGCCTTCAAATGTAACGGGAATATCCAGATGCCCCTGACTGAAGCCAATCAGTGCATTCTTCACTTCTTCTGTAGGATCTGTGATGCTCTTAATCAGTCTGAGTGCAATCAGAATAACCGTAACCGTTACAGCTACCATTACAATCACAATGGTAATCATCGCTCTCATAACGGAATCTTCGATTCTTTCTCTTTCAGCCTCCAGACCTTCTACCAGATATGCATCCAGTGCAATCGCGGAATCCTGCATTTTTGTCTGCAAGGGTGTATCTGTTGTATAGATGAAATCAATCGCTTCCTGTAAATGTGCCGCATCCTGATTTGCATGATAATCTTCATACAGCTGAATCAGCATAGGAGAGTTTGACATCCAGGATCTTGCATCTGCCAGATACTGGTTCATCAATGTTTTATCCAACTGGTAAGGATAATTTTTTTCAATACTTTCCAGATACGTTTCCATCTCTGCCAGACATTCTTCTGCTCTGGCAATCAGCCCTTCATTTGCTTCACTGTCGGGAACCAGCAAGGAATCACGAATGTTACGCCCTATGATTGCAGCATCCAATCTTGCATACAGAATATCTTCCCCAACACGTACATCTTCATTCAGCAGTGCCTCATACTCTTTTCTCTGATTGATCATTGTAAAGATACAGGAAAAGATAATCGCCAGTGATGCCACGATGACGATTGCAAAGCCCATAATCAGACTTTTTTTCAGTTTCATGTTTTTTAACATTGCATTCAAAACTCTCTCGCTCCTTCTTTTTCAGAATGTCATACATCCCTTACTTTTTCATTTGCAAATTCACTTCCCCCACAATATGCACTGAACTTTATACAAAGTACTACTTTAAAATAATACAGCACTAAAAACCTTTTTGTAAATAAAATTTTCTTTAGAATTTAAATTTTGTTCATTTTGTAATATTTTTACAGCTATTTTCTCGTTTTCGGCGGAAAAACCAGTTTTTTTTTTTTTTTTTTTACAAATTTTTCATATATATCAAACTATTTTTAGCAGGATTATAAGCAAAAATATGTGCAGAAAGCACAAAATATGCCAAAGTATACATATGTGCAATTTTAGCATATTTGCAGGCATGTTGACACATCTGCCATTTATTTACTGAATCTTAACTGTTCAAAATACAAATTATATGAAACTTTTTTCAGTCACAAAGCACTTACAAAAAACAATATTCAGCAGAATTATTGTCAACCCATTTTTTCTGTTCAGTCACGTTACTTTCCATCTCAAAAAACGAAAATCCCTTGTATGACAACGTCATTTCCCCCTGAATTTTAAGGATTCTAACCTCACTTCATTCGCATCACTCCATAAACATTCTGCGATTCTCTTCATCTGTTTTTTTACAAAATTTACATAATCTTTTTTTCTCTCTTGCATTTTCTCCGTTTTCGGATTTATATAATCTTCGGCTTTCTTCTGATTTTTTCATACAATCAATTCGTATACAGAATTCTTATATACATTTTCTCAATTTTGTTTATTGCATACAATATATATTGTATTTGCTGTCAGATGCTATTCCTGTTTTCTCTCCTCCTGCTCCAGATATCTGCAGATCGCTCTGTAGTATGCCGCCGCAGCTTTCTTACAGCCCTCTTCTGTGCCAAAAGCATTCACATCTGCTTGATTTGTCACAAAGCACTGTTCCACAAGCACCGCCGCGTGCTTCATGTTTTTCAGCATCCCAAAGGTGTCATAGTCATATACCTCTGTATCACTGGAATCCACAAGCACTTTCTGTCCGCTTCCGTTGTAATAGCCAAAGCGAACACCTGCTGTTCCCCGAAGCGTTGCCCCAACGGACTGCATTTCCTCCGCAAGAAGTACAGCAAGGGCAAGGCTTTCCTCATGGTTTTCATACCCCGGCGGAGAAGGATAGGCTTCAAAGCCATGTGCATTCGTATTGTCATCTGCATTGCCGTGTATGGAAAGCATCACATCCGGCTTATACCGCCGAAACTTTCGGTTGCGTTCGGTGATCGTCTTTCCCTCTCCCGCTTCACGAGAAAGAATGATTCGAAACCGTCCATCCTGCTCCAGCAATGTTTCCAGTTCTGCTGTCGTGCGTTCTGTCAGCGTCACTTCCTGTATCACACCTTCTGCACCGCAGTCCGCACCGCCATGCCCCGCATCAAGGGCAATGGTATACGGTCTTGTCAGCGTAAAATACCCCATAAATCCCAGATACCCAACCAGAAACAGTGCAATATATTTCCCAAATTTCTGCACCAGTCCGCCTTTTCGCTTCCTGCGGCGGCGGTTTGGTGTTCTTGCGGCTGTTCCCGTTGCTCTTATCGTATTTGCAGGCTGTCTTGCTTGCCTCTGTTCCTTTTCGGGAGCATATTCTCTCCAGTTTTTTCCTTTCATACTGCTTCTTTCCCTTCATGCACAGTTCTGCTTTTCAGTATACCGTATCTTTCACAGAACCGCATAAGCCTTTTTCTCTGTTTTTCAGTCCAAAACGACAAAAGACTCGTTTTCTGCGGAAATTTTCTGAATCTTTCCGCCGTATTCCTTTTCCTGCAACAGTTCGCATACATCAAAACGACCCCAGAAGTGCATAGGGAACAGTACCTCTGCGCCCACAGTTTTCATAAAATAATCCACAGCCCAGAAATATTTATCCTCCAATCTGAGATCCGCAGGCACGAATGCCGCATGGATTTTTTCACCTTTCAGTTTATTGATTTCTGTGGTATAGCTTTTCTTAATGTCATCATTGAAGAAATCGGGTTCACCGTTCCAGTGCCACCAGTTCAGATCGCCCGCATGATACAGCACTTTGCCGTCTGCCTTTACCAGAAATGCCACGCCCTCATCATTGGACTGCAGGGTAAGGATCTCCACTCCATAGAATACATGGTGTTCGTGTGGCTGTACCGTCAGTACTTCGCCCGCAAAGCCCGCTTCTGTGCGTACATCAGAAGAAAGGATATACTTCACATTAGGAAGATTACCCCAGTTCAGAATGCGGCGATCATAATGATCTTCATGCTGATGGGATACAAATACAAAAATTTCCTTATCACTGTACACCGCAGGGTTGAAATATGCCTTTCTGCCCCCCTCTGTATAGTAATCAAACAAAAACACCTTTTTTTCTGTTTCCACAGCAAAGCCGCTGTGGTGCAAATATGTCACTTTCATTGATATCTCTCCTTTTCTTGAGGGCTTTGCCCTCAAACTCCCAGCAGGGAAATAATTTCCCTGCACC
>CALASU010000095.1 GCA_937888765.1 uncultured Clostridia bacterium
CAGCACGATTCGCGAAGAAGATGCGGAGCGTGATTTCATAGAGGCAGAACTGCTGATGCAGGGCGAAAATGCGTATCGTCTTTCCCTGTTTGCGGGAGAAGGGGAAGCCTACCGCAGTCTGTCCAGCATGGCAGCGGCGGCAACAAGGGCAAATGTGCTGAAACAGCAGAAAACGGAAACAGAAACAAAACGAAATGAACTGCAGTTTATCATGCGGGCTTATATAGATCGTATGCCTCTGGAAAGCGGGAAGGAATACATTGCAGAATGTATTGAAAATATCGCTGTTTTCCGCAGCGGCATCAAAGGGGATGCGTATGAATCCTATGCACACGCTTCTGTAGACGCTTATCTGGAATGGCTCAGACAGACCATGAAGGATCTGGAAGAAAATGCGGGCGGTCAGACTATGGACAGCCTGCTGGAGAAAAAGCAGAAATTGCAGGAAGAACGCATGACAGCGTTGGACAACAATCAGCTTGGACTGGCGAATAAACTGGAAGCGCAGATTGCGGCAGTAGATCAGGAGCTGAAGGATATGGAAGAAAAGCTGAGTGCGATTCTGAATTCTGACAGCACTTCTGCTTCTGAAAAGGCGAAAGCGGCTGCACAGCTTGGCGAAGGCAGTGCGGCGGCAAATCTGGAACAGATGAAGAGCAATGCACTGCAGGCAATTCAGGACGGCAATCTGGATGGTGCTGCAAGCATTATCAGCGGGATTTCCTCCATGGCAAGTATATTGCCGCAGAATACGCTGAAAGCACTGCAGGATGTATATCAGAGCCTTTCCAATGAAAAGCTGATGGAAGGCGAAAGCGGCAAAGCAGATGCCCTGCTGAAGCAGATCGAAGAAGAAGCGGCGGAGCAGATGGAAAACTTTATAGAAGATCTTTCGGAAGACGATGTGACAACACTGATAGATGCTTTCCTTGAGGATGTTATGGGCAGTTCCTCGGCAGAAAGAAATGAAAATCTGCTGGAAAATACGAATACAGGAACAGGAAGTGGAACCGGAACAGGCATAGGTGCAGAAGTAGGTACAGGTGCAGGTACAGGTACAGAAAGCGGCACAGGAACAGGAAGTGGTGCAGGAACAGGAGCAGGTGCAGGCACTGGTAGTGGTGCAGGCGTGGGCGCAGGAACAGGCACAGGAAGCGGCGCAGGAACAGGCACAGGAAGCGGCGCAGGCACAGGAAGTGGCACAGGCACAGGAAGCGGTACAGGAACAGGCACAGGCACAGGAAGCGGCACAGGTGCAGGAAGTGGCACAGAAGCAGGTGCAGGCACAGGAAGTGGTGCAGGCACGGGAACAGATGCAGAAGCAGGAACAGGTGTTGGTGCAGGTGCGGCAAGCAGTATTCCCGATGTAGTCAAAGGGGCTTCGGAAAAGGATCTGGCAGTGATCCTGAGCGGTTTGGAAATGTATGCGGAGCAGACGGATTCTCCATCCGCAAAAGCGATGCTTACAGACTATACTAACTATGCCTTTGCAAGCGGAAATGACTATCTGTTCAGACAGCTTTCCGCAGAACCCGGAGCAGTCTATGTACCGACTGACAGAATTGCAAAGATCTGTAAATACCGCTATATTTTCAATGACAGCCAGAAGGCTGTGACATTGCAGCAGGGCGGTGTGTATTATAAATTCAAAGCATTCAGCGGGGTTTCTGAAAAAGGAGGAACCCTTGAAGATATGACAGCGGCGGCAGGCTTCCAGGGTGTTATTTATATCCCTGCAGATGCTGCAAAAACATATTTTGGAACAGAGATTGAAAATCTGTATGGTACGAAATATGGTATGCTGCTGACACCTGAAATGCAGGAACAGGCAGTTGCATTCTTTGATTATTTATTAGAGGCAGGAGGGGAATTCTAAATGGCAGATTATCCGATTATAGCAGATGTGAGCAATTTCATCGTTCGTACGCTCAGAGGGAAAATGTGTCCGGAACCCATTCCCTCAGCGAATAACATTCAGGTATCTTCTCCCGCAGATCAGGATGTAGACTATATTCTGGGTTTATATCTGTATGATATTCGGGAGGCAAGCAATGTGTCAGCACCGCCGTTTATGCCGGCAGGGCAGGTTCGCCTGCAGAAGGCACCCAGAGCCTATGAGCTGTATTATATGGTATTTCTCAACGGCTCTTCTCAGATGGGGCTGAAGGCATTAGATACACAGAAGATTCTCGGCCGTGTGGCACAGATCGTAAATGATAACAGTTCGGTATTGCCCAATCAGCTGCAAAGCTGGCTGGAAATTCCGGAACCCCCTATCGTACTTTCGCAGGCGAAAATTACGTTAGAGGAGAAGGTAAGGGTATGGCAGGCGATCAGCAAGCCGTATCAGGTAAGCCTGTTTTATAAGGCAGGCCCCGTATTTCTGTCCAGTGAGGTTGTTGTCGATACTCCCAGAGTTGTGGACGCAGCCTTTGGAGTATATATACAAGGCTCAGACGAGAAGGAAAGGAGGTAATACAGCATGGAAGTACAGGCAACCATTCATCATCGGCTGGATCTGTCACTGCGCCTGATTGATACCGTAACGGGCAGAGCGATTCCGGAAAGGAATGTCAGATTTATAAGCCAATCCCCTGACAAAAAAGCAATTCCAAGAGGCGGCGGACTGTATTTATTTCTGAATACAGGCAGAGAAGACTTTGATCTGGAGGTTCTGGTCTACGGATATGAACCTAAAACAGTCAGAATCACATATCCGCTTAAGGAAGAATGGATGCCGATCCGTGAGGTCTACCTGCTTCCGATCGATAACCCGGTGCTGGAGCGCACGCTCACCCTACGGGGAAATTTATCGGGGATAGAGGAAATTGAAGCAGTTTCATTGACAGATATGAGTTGCTGCATCAAAGAGTTTGATGCCAGAAAAAGAATCATGACGGTTCTGAATCAGAAAAACAAACGATTCCATCATATCCACTATGGCTTATTGAACAGAGAACGTACTGCGTATGAGCATTTTGAGCTGGAAAAAGAAATTTCTTTGCAAAGCATCAAATGCAGAAAAAAATTAGAACAGCCGTTTTT
>CALASU010000096.1 GCA_937888765.1 uncultured Clostridia bacterium
TAGTTTCTGTGGGTTTATGCTTTATAATGATTCCTAAAGTTATAGGATTCAGTGTAGTGATGAATTCCATATTGGGTCTAGTGCTTCTTTGGTGAAATAAATCCTCTGCGGCGTGGATATAGGACAGATAGCCTGATTTTATGTAATATCGAGCAAGCTGGCTATAGAGCAGTTCGTCAGGATAAAGTGGGGGAAAGAAACTGATCATACTACCACCTCTATAACGGGAATTATTTCTTTCAGTAGACTTACTATATCTCTGTTTTCCTTTTTTGCGATAGCGATACAATTAGAAATACTGATAGTAGATGGAATCTCGTCAAGAGATTCTACTGGTTTTATAGGGTTATTTTTCTTTTTGAGTTTAGAAGTCTGTTTTTTCTTCTTGATGTCAATGAATCCGTGAAGCAGGGTAATTCGTTTGGTATAGGCTTCATTCAGGGATTCTAAATTCAATACTTCCGTATCATTCAGAATAGCAATCTCCTGTGCATCATGGATCAGAGATACGACAATAGAAATATTACCAGCACTGTGTTCATAGAGCCATTCAATAACAGCATCCGTGGTTTCGGTTCTATTTCTTACATACTGATAGGAAAATAGCACCTCACAGAAACGCTTGAACTGTTCTCCGTATTCCATCAAATTATATTGTAATCCTAATGATCTTCTGGCTAGCTGCATTGCCTGTTCAAAGAAAACAGTGCTTTCTGGCGTGCCGACCATACAGATAGAAATACCACTGTTATTGATCAGTTGTGTAAGCATCCCGACAAGGCTTTTCCCATTTCTGTTATTGACTACATTTTGAATTTCATCTACAATCAATAATCCAATATGATTTAATGCAACCTGACTGACAGAACCGATCAGCATATCTGTCGTGCTTCTGGCTCTGACGGCATTTTGATAATAGTTACTGCCAATAGATTCATCCACTTTCCTTAATATTTCCAATAATAACCCTTTTACTGAGGAATCAAAGGGACACTGAACACAGATACAGGGAATGATTTTACAATAGGGATTTTCTAATTCCAGTATCTTATTTTCAGTAATCAAAGTAATCGCTCGACTGATAGCACTGCTTTTACCAATACCTGATGTACCGATGATGGTAAAGCTATCAGAACCACCTATAATACCAGTGTAGTCCAGTTGCTTAATTGCTTTAAAATTCTGATACTGCTGCTGTATAGCCAGTTTTGTTCCTTTTTTCTGTAATGAACGCAATAGGGCAAGATACAGTTTGCTATAGATTTCCAAAGACATCTGAGAGGGGACATAGATTCGATAGAGATCTGATAATGCTATTAATCGGGTAGAGGTATCAGCAATAGTGATTGTTGGGTCATAGTCAGGTAATACCTCTAGTGCTGTTATTAGTTCTTGTCCAGACTTCATTTTCGGTAAAGTATGGATGATAGTAGAATAATCAGTCATTATCAGTACCTTCTTTCAAGTTAGCAGTAGTATTGAGTTTTGTTGCCTGAACGATCGTTTCTATATGTTGGGCTAAATGGATCTGTGCTTGTAGATTTTCTTTTTCAGAATCTCTTACTATCGCTCTTTGATTTGACTGTATCTGCTGTACAGCTGTTAACTCTTTGCCTTTGAATCTGGATTCAATTAAGGTGAATTCCGTATAAGTACCATTTTCCAATAACCATACGGAGCTTACATCTTCGGAATGATATGCTACAGTAACTGTACCGCCTTTCAAATATTGCTCTGCATATCCGTCACAATGATACCGTAATCCATTGACTTTCAAACCATTACGGCTGAATCTGCCATTGGTTCTAGGTAGTAATGTTAGTAGTAGTTGCTGTTCCGTTACAGGAATCAGATTAGCTCCTATTTGCCTGATACCCAAATTCCAAATAGCAGAAGCGTGAGGCTTTACTTCAGCAGCAATCATTTCCTCTGTGTAAGGAAAGTTTTCTATGATCCGTTGAGAATTATAGTAGATAATGCAATATAGCAATACTTTTTCAAAATTTTTCATAGTTAGGCAGGCATCTTTTCTGTAATCGTGAGCACCACGTTCCTGATAGTCTGTTTCGATCACGCCTTTGCCTTTGAGATATTTCTTATAACTCTTTTGTACTAAATCAAAGAATTTTTCTACAGTTCCTTTTAGTTCAGGTCGATAGGGTGGTAGGTTGATTAAAGTAACCCCTAATTCTGAAATCTGTTCGAAATTCTCTGAAGTGTATTCTTTACCCATGTCTGTAACCATAACAGCTGGGAGCAGATTACAATTCCAATCTTCTCTATGGATAGAAATGCCAAACTTTTTACACCATTCTGTTTTATCAGTGATAACATTTTGCAATAGCCCTCTGAGGCTATATACGCCGCCTTCCCATGACAGGTAATAGCCACAGCATAAACTGCTATAGGCATCAATACAGGCTGTCAGAATCGGTCTACCAATTAAATTTCCTATATCATCAACGAGGTAAATGTCACAGATAGTAGAATCTAACATGGCAGTACCAATGGTAGGAGCAAACTCCTGCACTCCTGATCCCGTTAATGGTCTACTGTTTCTTTGATAATTAGTAAGACCATTACGAGAAATATAGTAATTCTGCAACTTGCGAGTTTTTCTATAGAAATAACGGAACTGATAAAAGCTAGGATACTGTTCTGCTAATTCTCCCAGACTGTTACAATATTTCTCTTTTAGCATCATAGTGTAGGCGGTTTTCAGAGAGTTTTTCTTTCTGGTATAGAAGAATTTATTCAATGCCCATCTCATATTCTTTTCATCTACTGTTAATGCTCTTGCAATCTTTTTCTCTTTAGGAGCTAAAACACTAATATCCATAAAGGCGAGATAGAGGCACAGATAACGTCTGATTGTTTGCTTTGATATATTATTTTCTTCTGATATTGAAGTAATCATAGTAGACCGCATTTGGCTATCAGCAATAAAAGGTAAAGTAGGGGCAATCAGAGTATATCGGTTGTGCATAAGTTCTCTTTGTTTGGCATCTATTGAATCTATATCAACAATAGAGAAGCTAGTAGCATCTATCAGTTCTTCAGTAGAGCAGGGGAGATAAGCATCCAATACTGTAGAATCAACCCATACAGGCATTGTTCGTTTGATACAATCAATGATTAGCGTCTTATCCTGTGTTATTTCTAATACTCGGATAACACTGCTATCTGATTTCAGTAATTCATACTTCTTCATCAATGACCAGCCCCCAATCTGTTACTCCATGCCTAGACCAGTATTCTTTTGAAGTATCCAATAGTTTAATTGTCATTGGTTTTGTCAGATGCTTTCGGTAGACACATTCTCTGATCATCAGATCACCGTTAGCTTTGACACAGACGAAGTCTGTAGTGTATTCCAGATCTTCTAAGGGGACGTTACATCTGATTTCCTGAATGGAATCATCAGCCGCCAGTATGTTAGCATAAGTAGATTGTATTGGATCATAAGTTCTGCATACTTCTACGCATTTAGAAAGCATCCGTTTCTCACATCTTCCCTTGAAATTCTTTTTTCTCATAGATATCCTCCTTGTTGGCGGAATATCCTGCTAGTTTCCCCAAAAACAGTTCCCAAAAATGAATTTGGGAGTTTTTTTGGTATTTTTAAACTCTATTTTTGGGAAAAACAGAAATCGGAGATTGCCTCAAAAGCCTTATTTTTCAAGCATTCCCAAAAATCCGAGATTTCCCCAAAAACAGATATTCACAATATCACCATGTCGCAAGGCACTGCAGATTATTCTGTAAAAGGCAATCTTGTTTATCCTGCCGTGTTCAGCAGACAGAGTGCCAACTCCATGGTGATCCTTCGCAGTGCATTCCAGAAAGTCAGTAAAATCAAGGGTCGAGGACAAAAAAAGACCTCCCCCGATCTCTTTTGGAGATGGGGCAGGTCGTTTTTTACTATGTGCCAAGGGCTAAGCGTTTTTAGGTTTTACAGAATAATCTGCAGTGCCTTGGGACAATTTAACTTATTCCCACTCGATTGTGCCTGTGGGCTTCGGAGTCAGGTCGAACAGAACGCGGTTTACGCCTGCAACCTCATTTGTGATACGAGCTGTGATATGCTGCAGTAGTTCAAAAGGAACATTTTCTACAGATGCAGTCATAGCATCTACAGTATTTACTGCACGAATGATTACGCACCATTCATCAGCACGTTTGTTATCACGCACACCAACGGATTTGATGTCGGGGATAGCTGTGAAGTACTGCCATACCTTGCCTTCCAGACCGTTTTTCGCAAATTCTTCACGCAGGATTGCATCGGATTCACGAACAGCTTCCAGTCTGTCTCTTGTGATTGCACCCAGACAACGAACACCCAGACCAGGGCCGGGGAAGGGCTGTCTGTAAACCATACCGTCGGGCAGACCCAGAGCTTTACCTACTGCACGCACTTCGTCCTTGAACAGCATTTTCAGGGGTTCTACCAGTGCAAACTGCAGGTCTTCGGGGAGCCCGCCAACATTGTGGTGAGATTTTACTGCTTTTACTGTCTTTGTACCGGATTCGATGATATCGGGGTAGATTGTACCCTGACCCAGGAATTCGATGCCTTCCAGTTTTCTTGCTTCTTCTTCAAATACGCGGATGAATTCCACGCCGATGATTTTACGTTTTGTTTCGGGATCTGCAACGCCTGCCAGTTTATCCAGGAAACGATCAACTGCATCCACATAAATCAGGTTTGCATCCATTTCATCGCGGAATACTCTTACTACTTCTTCGGGTTCGCCTTTACGCAGCAGACCATGGTTTACGTGTACGCATGTCAGCTGTTTGCCGATTGCACGAATCAGCAGAGCCGCAACAACGGAAGAGTCAACGCCGCCGCTCAGTGCCAGCAGAACTTTTTTGTCGCCAACCTGACGTTTGATCAGTTCAATCTGGTCATCAATGAAGTTCTGGATTGTCCAGTTTGCTTCTGCTTTACATTCATCAAATACGAAAGCCTTCAGAACAACCGCTCTTTCTGCATCATCAGCAGGGAATGCTGCGCCGCCTTTGTGATCAGCTTTCAGAATGGGGAAGCCGGCATTATAAACTGCTTCGCTTGCATCGATTTCAACGCCGTCAACCACACGGTTGGGACCGCCATTTAAAATGATACCTTTTACGCCGGGCAGTGCTGCCAGTTCTTCTGCTGTAATGTCGTGGGGGTGGATTTCTGTGTATACACCCAGTGCGCGGATTTCACGGGCAATCATAGGATTTTCTTCGCTGCCCAGATCCAGAATTAAAATCATATCCTGTTTCATAGTTCCCTCCTGTTTTTTATAAAAATAAATGGTTATGCAAATGGTTTGCTCAGAAATCAGCGGGAAGTTCCAGCTTTTTTTCATATGAGTATTTTACCATACAAAAAAGTTGAGGAAAATAGGAATTTATAAATTTTAATAATTTTTTTGTATGATTCTTTGAATAAAAGACAGGTTTTGTTTTATTTTGCTGCTTTCACGGCACGCAGGACTGCCATTTCTGTTGCTTTTGCTGCAAGAATGCCCACAACATCTACCGGGACGCTAGGCATTTCGATTTCTTCTGTGGAAAGGCAGAACAGGGTATCGCCGTCCATTGTGGTATGGATGGGACGGATACAGCGTGCCAGACCATCATGTGCCATGCCCGCAATCTTTGCTGCCTGTGCTTTTGTGAGCTTTACATTTGTGGCAATGATGCCGATGGTGGTATTCTGCCCGCTGAAGGAGAGCGAAGAAGCCAGTTCGATCACGCCTTCTTCTGTGGAGAGGAATGTACCATCATCGGTTTTCGTTCCTGCAATGATTTTTCCGTCTTCGTATACGTCGCCAAATGCATTTACCGCAATCAGTGCCGCTACACGGATACCGTTTTCGGTTACTTCGCTCCAGGAACCGATACCGCTGTTTGTACAGTAATCCATGCCCCGCAGTTTGCCGACAGTTGCGCCGCAGCCTGCCCCGTGGTCGCCTTCCAGCAATACGGAATCGGAAGCATTTTCGCATGCCTGTCTGCCCATTCTGGCATCGGGGCGGGTAAAAGGATCTCCGTAAGAAAGGTCAAACAGTATCGCAGCAGGAACGATGGGCACTCTGGTTACGCCGACATC
>CALASU010000097.1 GCA_937888765.1 uncultured Clostridia bacterium
TAGCTCAGTTGGTAGAGCAACTGACTCTTAATCAGTGGGTCCAGGGTTCGAGTCCCTGAGGGCGCAGCATAAGGACAAATCGAAGAAATTCGATTTGTCCTTTTTTTGTTGCAGAAAGGTCTTTTTTTTCTATGGCTTCCATAAACTGATTCATAGACAATGGTTTTGTCGGTATGCAACAGGGGGAATGGGTTATGGAAGAAGTATATAAAAAAATATTGTGGGAAGGCTACGGATTACAGCTAAGGGGCACGAGCCGCATCCGTACTGGTCTGATCTGCCGCACGGACAAAGGACTGCGGGAATTGAAAAAGCCACGGGGGCATATGGAGAATTTATATCTGGCTTTTGATGTGAAAGAACAGCTCAGAAAGAATGGATTTACCTGTATCGGGCGATTTTATCCGACTGTGGAGGGTGTGCCGTTTTATCAGCAGGACGGCGTTTTATACACTTTGGAGGATGTGATGCCTGCGGAGGCTCTGGCGGAGGACAGCGTAGCGGCTTTTGTGCAGGGGGCAGAAGCGTTGGGACGGATGCACGCGGCGGCAAGAGGACTAAAAAGTACATATGCACAATGGGACAGAGAAAAACTGCCGAAGAGATATGCCAAGCGGCGCGGCGGATTGGCGAAGATCAAAAAACGCAGTGAAAAAAACGGCACATATGATACCATTGATCTTCTGCTTTTACGCTATTACGGGCTGTATATGGAGCAGACGGCAGAAGCGGAGGAGCTGCTCAGACGGGGCGGTTATGCACAGGCTGTGGAACGGGCAGAGCAGGCGGGGGCATTCTGCCATGCGGCGTATAAAGGTGAAAGCCTGCGGGTACAGCAGGACGGTTCTTTGTGTATCGGTGGATTCGACCAGTGTGAAACGGAACTGCCTCTGGCAGACCTTGCGGCATATCTCAGACGCTATATGAAAAAAACAGACGGGCAGGAGGAGGGGGTATTGGCGATGCTGAAAGCCTTTGAAAAGCACTATCCGCTTTCTGAACAGGATTATCTTCTTTTGCAGGGGATGCTGGTATATCCCGAAAAATTTCTGCGACTCATCAACGAATACTATAATCGGCGGCGTGCCTGTATTTCGCCTGCGATGGAGGAACGGCTGACGATGGCGGCGCAGGATCACAGCGGTCTGAAGCTGAAAGCGATCCTTGGCGGTATCTGATGGAAAAAGGATATTTTATGGATTTTCGGCGGTAAAACCGCCGATTTTTATTTCTGCGGGAAGTTAAGGAAGCGGAAAATCTTGACAATCAAATCTTTTTTTGTTGCAACTTCTTTGGGAAACGTATACAATAGAGGATAGGAAAGTATGCTTATTTTCCCCCGAAGGAGGAGAAAAGAGATGAAAGAAGATTATCATTTCGAGAAAGAGAATCAGAATTTCGATGAAACGATACGTCTGGATATGATAAATGAAAAGGTCAAGGAATTGAAACAGCAGCCGGATCTGGAGGATGAACTGGGAGATGCCAATGCATTTCTGGATGCATTTGAGTCTGAAAAGTTTGATCTGCCGGAGGAGGATTTTTTTGACGATATGAAACCCGTTGCAGACGAAGCAGAGGGTGATACCATACATACGATTGATACAGCGGCAATTCAGGAAGCAATAGAAGAAGCGGATACGCTTACAAAGCCTTTGGAGCAGCTTCCGCCGGAGATTCCCGGAGCGGAAGATCCTGTTGAATGGGATGAGGAAGAAGATGACCGTCTGTTTGGGTTGGGTAAACGCAATGCGACCCTGTTGGCACTGGCGGCAGTACTGGCATGCTTTATGGGGTTTGTATTTGTCAGATGTACCTTCCATCCTACAACCGTGTATGAAGAGCCGACAGCAGAAGCAATGCCTGCACTGATACAGGAAGTATCGGAAGACGGCGAACTGCTGCTGTACGATGTAACGGCAAGAGCCAAAACAACGGTTTTGCTGACAGAAGATACGAAAATTACGGATGAAATGAACCGTGAACTGCTGCCGACACACCTGCAGATGGGGGATCTGGTGTTTGTGGGTCTGGATGAAGAAAAGAAGAAAGTCCTTTCTCTGCAGTACAGCAGTGCGATCGAAAGCATGGAAAAAAGCGGTCTGAAAGCAAACACGGCAAGCCGTATGCTGGAGGGCGAGGAAGAATCCTTTTCCTATGGCGAGGGTGCAATGTTTTTGCATGAGGAAGAACCCATTTCTGCCGAAAGCATTGAACCTTGTGATGTGCTGGAGCTGAAAAGCTATCAGGATACGGTATGGTGTGTTGAAGTAGAAGAATATCATGGCTATATTACCGTAAAAAATGCAGATACTGTGAAAAACGGGATGTTCCGGCTGAATGAAGAAGAGGAAATCCCTCTGAAAGAAGCGAAAAAACTTCCTGTGCGTGCAGGTATGCACACGGTGAAGATTACAGGCGATAACATCGAACCTAAAACAGAAACCATTACAGTAGCGGAGAATCAGGAATCTTTCTGTGATGTTTCCGGCGTACAGGAAAAAGTCGGCGTGATCATTGTGAATGCCAATGTGAGCGATTACAAGCTTTCTATCAATGGCAGCACAGCGGAAAACCCTGCTGTACTTCCGTTTGGAGAATATAAGGTTGTTCTGCTCAAAGAAGGCTACGCAGAATGGAGCCAGACAGTTTCTCTGCAGCAGGACAGCGTCAATATCTATGCAGAGCTGAAGGAAATCGAACAGCCCAAACAGCCTGAACCGCCGAAAGAAGAAAAACCGGCATTTCAGTTCGGTACATTAACCATAACAGCAAACTGCGACGGTGCAGTGGTATATATTAACGGAGAGCAGTACGGGATTGCGCCGATGGAAGTCAATCTGCCTTATAATTCCTATACCATTCGGCTGGAAAAAGAGGGATATGCTCCCTATGAAAAGGGAATTACCATCGCAGAACCGACTGCAACGCTCCATGCACAGTTACAGTAAAAGAATATTAAAAATTATAACATAAGGAATAAAGGAGGATCATTGAAATGGAAGACTATCGCGTAAGATATGAGCAGTGGCTGAACGACCCCGTGATTGATGAAGAAACAAAGGCGGAGCTGAGAAGCATTGCTGCTGACGAAATGGAAATCAAAGAACGCTTTTTCAAAGAACTGGAATTTGGTACAGGCGGTCTGCGCGGCATCATCGGCAACGGCTCTAACAGACTGAACCAGTATACAGTAGGTAAGGCTTCTCAGGGTCTGGCAAACTATATTAAAAAAGAAGGCACACAGGATAAAGGTGTTGCAATCGCTTATGACTCTCGCTTCATGTCCCCTGAATTTGCAGAAGTTGCAGGTCTGATCTTTGCGGCAAACGGCATCCCTGCATATGTATATCCTTCCCTGCGTCCCGTTCCCATGCTGTCCTTTGCAGTAAGAGAACTGGGCTGCACAGCTGGCGTTGTGCTGACAGCATCTCACAACCCTCCCGAATACAACGGTTATAAAGTATACTGGGCAGACGGTGCACAGGTAGTTGCTCCCAGAGATAAAGGTATCATTACAGAAGTAAATGCTGTTTCCGATTTCGGTCAGATTCTGAGAATGGACAGAAAAGAAGCAGAAGAAAAGAAACTGTTCAACATCATCGGCGAAGAAGTAGACGAAGCATATGACAAAAACGTACAGGCTTCTCTGATGAATCCCGAAATGATCGCACGTATGGGCGACAAACTGAACATCGTTTACACACCTCTGCACGGCTCCGGCAATATGCCCGTTCGCCGCAATCTGGAAAAAGCGGGCTTTAAAAACGTATTTATCGTAAAAGAACAGGAAATGCCCGATTCCAAATTCTCTACAGTAGAATACCCTAACCCCGAAGATACAAAGGTATTCGTAATGGCACAGGAACTGGCTGCAAAAGTGGATGCTGACGTTCTGATCGGTACAGACCCCGATGCTGACCGTGTAGGTGCTATGGTAAAAGATGATAAGGGCGAATTCGTTGCTCTGACAGGTAACCACGTTGGTGCTCTGGCAACAGAATACATTCTGAGCCAGAAAAAAGAACAGGGCAAACTGCCTGCAAACGGTGCGGTTATCAAAACAATCGTATCCACAGAAATGATCACACCTATCTGTGAAGCATACGGCGTGGAAAAAATGGACGTTCTGACAGGCTTCAAATTCATCGGTGAAAAGATCAAAGGCTTTGAAGAAACAGGCTCTCACGAATATCTGTACGGCTTTGAAGAAAGCTATGGCTGTCTGGGCGGCACATACGCAAGAGATAAAGACGCTGTTTATGCTTCCGTACTGATCTGTGAAATGGCTGCTTACTACAAAGAAAAAGGCATGACACTGTATGAAGCACTGCTGGCACTGTATGAAAAATACGGCTACTTCCGTGAAGGCGTAAAATCTCTGACAATGAAAGGTCTGGAAGGCATGGAACGCATCCAGCTGATTATGAAAACATTCAGAGAAAATACACCCGCTGAACTGGGCGGCTATAAAGTAGTTGTAGCAAAAGACTACAAAACACAGGTATTCAAGGATCTGGTAACAGGCGCAGAATCTGCAAGTCCTCTGCCCGTTTCCGATGTACTGCACTACACACTGGAAGAAGGTACATGGGTATGTATCCGTCCTTCCGGTACAGAACCTAAACTGAAATTCTACATCGGCGTAAAAGCGGATAGCCTGCAGGCTGCGCAGGATAAGGTTGATGCGCTGAATGCGGATATTGACGCTAAAATTGCAGCAATCTGATGCTAAAATCGTTCAATAAAAAAGCATGAAAATGTAATAAAGGGAGTGTGAAAATTGTTTTTCACACTCCCTTTTTGATGGTGTTATAAAAGGGTATCTTTTTTATTTGTTCTTTCGAGAAGGTAATCAACAGAAACATTGTATAAATCTGCCAATGCACACAATACATGAGGCGGAATCATACGGTCGCCGGTTTCATAATAAGCATAGGTTCTCTGCGGAACATTGATTTTTTCGCCCACCTGTGCCTGTGTCAGATCATGGTCTTCTCTCAGATCTCGAATTCTTTTATAAATCATTTTCATCACCAGTTTCAATATAGAATGAACAATTTGTTCTATTGCTATTTTGAACATTCTGTTCTAAAATGAATGTTGGGTGATGTGTATGTCTGATTTTGCGGAAAATCTGAAAAAGTATCGAAAACAGAAAAAATATTCGCAGACGGAACTGGCGAAAGAATTGAACTATGGATATACAGCGATTGCAAATTATGAAAGCGGACGAAATGAGCCTTCTTTTGATGATTTGATAAAACTGGCAAAAATATTGCAGGTAACAATTGATGAATTGATTGGAATAGAATTGACAACGAAAGAAAATCAGTGTTTGTCTTCTTTTAAAAAGTTGGATGAAGAAAATCAGATGCGAATATTAGATTTAATGGATGTACTGCAAAGAAAATAATAAGATATAAACAACAAACCGCAAAGGTTTGATATGTCCCCCCTCTACTGGTTTTGTCCAGTAAAGGGGGGACATATCACATCTGCATTTTGCAGGATGTGAGCGGTTTTTTGTTATCTGGAAGCTATTGAAAATACAGACCCGAAGTGCTATGCTGAAATCAGATTTCTGACAGAAACGAGGTACAAAAGATGAATGAGAAAAAACAAGTGTTATTTGCAGATCTGGCATTACTGCTTGCGGCAGCTTTCTGGGGGATCGGATTTGTAACAGGTGACATTGCGGCAGAAAATTTCCCGCCGTTCTGGATTATGGCGATTCGTTTCACAGGTGCGGGTCTTTGGATGGGGATTTTATTCCGCCGTCATGTGAAGCGCAGTGAAAAAGCCGATATGCGTGCAGGGCTGATACTGGGGAGCATCCTCTTTATTGCACAGCCCTTTCAGATTGTCGGGCTGAAATATACAACACCGTCAAAGCAGGCGTTTTTGCTGGCAAGTTATGTTGTGATCGTGCCGTTTGTATCCTGGCTGAT
>CALASU010000098.1 GCA_937888765.1 uncultured Clostridia bacterium
TGTTCGATATTATTCGCTCAGGTTGGCACCTTCCCATCATCGGGGGTTGCCGTGGCTTCACAGGTCCTCTGTACCTCCACCACTCTGAATAAGAGATAATTTACAATATGGAATTTTTATATCTGTATACAAAATACCTTATTGTTCCCTTCTTGTCAACCTCTTTTACAAAGATTCTATCAGACTTTCTTCGTTCAAGTCTGAATAAAACCATAAAGCATCCTCTTTCCCGAACCATTGGTAATTCTTGACAAATTTCCTATGAATATCTATACTTTTGTATATCTACTTAACTTAAATATACCGACTATATATAGATTTCCATTTTGTATTTAAGGAGTCCTTTTATGCGTAAATTAGATATTTCAGAACTGCTTCCGGGAATGGTTGTTGCCGAAAACGTGATGACATTCCGTAATGAACTGCTTTATCCTGCAGGATACCGTCTAACAGCAAAAGCTATTACAAAATTAAGATTTTATTCCATTCCTTTTATCTGCATAGAAGATGAGAACGACCATTTTTCCTATGAAGACATGAAGACCTATTCTGAACGTGTACGAAGCACACCTGAATTTCAACGTTTCGCAGAAGAATTCGAAAAAGATGTTTATAAATTCAAAAATGCCTTAAATGACGTTGTTGAAAAAAATGCCCCTTTGGATATTAATGATCTGCTGCAGGATACACTTGCCCTGCTCCATACCTCCAGTCAGAATGTACATATTTTTGAAATGATTAACAATATGCGGCAATACGATGATTCCACTTATGCCCACAGCATTAATGTAGGATTAATCGCTAATGTTATTGGTACCTGGCTTGGAATGAGTGAAAAAGATACTTTACTGCTCACCCAGTGTGGTCTGCTTCATGACATCGGAAAGCTTCGTATTCCGGATTCCATTATAAAGAAACCCGGAAAATTAACCGATGCCGAATTCAATATAGTAAAAACACATCCCTATGCCGGTTACGAAATTTTGTCCAAACAAAAAATGAATCCGCATATTATTAATTCAGCCATGATGCATCATGAACGTTGCGATGGAACCGGTTATCCATTTGGTCTTACTGCAGAAAAAATTGACAATTTCGCAAAAATAATTTCTATCGCCGATGTTTACGATGCCATGACTTCCGCCAGAGTTTATCGCGGAGCCATGTGTCCTTTCAAAGTAATTGAAATTTTCGAAAAGGAAGGTCTGCAGAAATACGATACAAAATTTATTCTTACTTTCATTGAAAACGTATTGAATACATATATTCAAAGCCGTATACGCTTAAGCGATGGCCGTACCGGCGAAGTTATCATGATCAACAAGCATAAACTTTCACGTCCTCTGATACGCAGTGGTTCCAGCTATATCGATTTAAGTAAAGAACCTGATGCTATTTATATAGAAGAAATTATTTAACCCCTGGTAAATCTTTTATTAAAAAAAGTCGCATCCCTGCGACTTTTTTTAACTTACCTTTAATTTAAATTTCTGTATATCTCTTTCCGATTCTACCATTTCAATCTGCGCTCCCAGACTCTGAAGCTTCAATTCAAAATCTTCATACCCTCGTTGAATATAATGAATATCATCAATCAAAGAAAATCCTTCCGCTGCCAGACCGGCCATAACCAGGGCTGCACCTGCACGAAGATCCGGAGCACTCATACTGGCACCGGTATACTTTTCCACTCCCATAATAATTGCTGTATTGCCTTCTACTTTAATATTCGCACCCATTCTGGTCAGCTCATCTACATAACGGAATCTGTTTTCAAAGATACTCTCTGTCACAATACTTGTTCCACGGGACAAAGCTAAAGCCACCGCCATCTGCGGCTGCATATCCGTAGGGAATCCCGGATATGGCAGTGTTTTTACATGGGTATGCACCAATGGTTTTGAAGCCACTACTCTGACTGCATCATCCGATGCTTCCACCTCACATCCTATTTCAATCAGTTTCGCGGTAATGGATTCTAAATGCTTTGGAATCACATTTTTCACCGTAATATCCCCTTTCGTCACTGCTGCTGCAAACATAAAAGTTCCTGCTTCAATCTGATCCGGAATAATTGCATATTCAGTTTTATGAAGTTTATTCACACCTTTGATACGAATAACATCTGTACCCGCACCCTTAATATTGGCACCCATACTGTTCAAAAAGTTGGCTAAATCTACCACATGGGGTTCTTTTGCCGCATTTTCAATCGTCGTCACGCCTTCTGCCATAGTTGCCGCCAGCATCACGTTAATGGTTGCTCCTACACTCACCTGATCCATATAAATCACAGTACCGATCAGTTTATCCGCATATGCCTTTACCATGCCGTCTTCTTCCACCACAGTTGCCCCCAGTGCACGGAAGCCCTTCAGGTGCAGGTCGATGGGACGTTTGCCGAAGTTGCAGCCGCCGGGCATTGCCACTTCTGCTTTTTTGTAACGTGCCAGCAATGCACCGATCAGATAATAGGAAGCACGCATTCTCTGTACGCCTTCAAAGGTTGCCTGATGGCTTACCCCGTCATTACAGTCAATTTCCAGTGTATGGCTATCCACAAATCTGCATTTGCCGCCCATTTCTTCAATGGTATGGCAGATATTTCTTACATCTTCGATATTGGGCAGATTTTCCAGTACACTCACACCTGTAGCCATAACTGCTGCAGGAATGACTGCCACTGCCGCATTTTTCGCCCCGCTGATGGAAACTTCGCCATGCAGCTTTCTGCGGCCTCTTACAACCAATTTATCCATAAATTATTTTCATCCTCTCAATCCGTAAAAACAAAAAAAGGACAATATATCTTTTCCATACTTTCAAACCGCCCTGCGGTTTTTCAAAAAACAGTCAGTATTCTGTATATTTCGCCCTATAACATTCAGATTATATCACGAAATCCCCGCAATGCAAAGGTTTTTTTTTATTTGAGGGCGCTGCCCTCAAGCTCCCGTCAAGGGGGACTGGTCAGGCATCTTCCTTTTCAGGAAGACGGCTTCGCCGCCGCCTTAATCTTGGCGGTGCCTACGCCCTTGGAACCCTATACGCAGAAACTACGTTTCTGCAAACCGCTTTTTTTCATACAAATATAAATCAGAATAATCCAACTTTAGACAGATAGCGGTCGATCAGTTTCAGCTTTGCCTCGGTAGAATACCCCATTTTTTTACTGATAAAGGAGCAGAGCAGTTCCATCGTAAACAGCACACCCACATAGGAATTAAAGAAAGTATTGCTCTCCACACTGACAGTCAGCAGCTGTGTGGCATACTGTGCCAGAGGGGAACTTGCCTTATCTGTAATCAGAATGATCTTCGCCCCTGCTTCATATGCCATCTGTGCCGCCAGCAGATCCATTTCCGAATATCTGGGGAAGCTGACAGCAATAATGCAGTCATTTTCCGTAATATCACAAAGATGGTCAATCACATTCAGTGCAGGGTGTGAGGTTTCGTATACATCGGGCAGAAGATGCTTCAATAATAGCAGAAGCATATCTCCGATACAGCTGTTGGCACGGGAAGTTACGATAAATTTTCGTTTACTCCCTACGATCAGCCCCGCCGCCCGCTCAAAATCAATCGTATCGTTATTATCCACACAGGACTCCAGATTCTGCATCACATTGGAAAAATAACTTTCCATAATGTTGTTTTCATCCAACTTGCCGATGCTCAGCTTCAGCCGCTCCGACGGCACTGTGATCTGTTCGGAAACGCTGTTTTTCCGCTCCGTATACATCTTTCTGATAGCTTTCTGGAAATCCATAAAGCCCGTATAACCAAGCGTTCTTGTAAAGCGGATCACCGAAGAATCACTGATGCACAGCCTCTTTGCGATTTCCGTAGAAGTAATAAAGCAGGCTTCCGCAAAATGATCCAGCACAAATTCTGCAATGAGCTTTTCTTTTTTCGTCAGTTTTACGCCCATCAACTGGGCTCGCAATTCCTCAGTCATACAGCTTTCCCCCTTTTCCGCCTGATTTTTTCAACAAATATATCAATACTGTTTTCATTTCCTTTGCAATCATTGAATCATAGGAAACAAAATTTTGCAAGCAAATCCCCTGTTTTTATACAATTTTACAGGAAAAAGTACAGTTTCCACCTTCTCTCAAAATACCGGGCAAAAAAACACAGATTCTTTATTGTGCCGGGAAAAAGAATACGGTATAATAACTGCGGCGTATCATTGCATACAGTATATTGTTTATATAATCATGCGTTTTTCTGCTCTATTGCAGAAAACAAATCTATTTTTCAGGAGGAGATTATTTTGGCTGAAACCTTAGCAAATTGGTTTGTAGAAACCCTTTCCGGCAGTATGGCAAAGGAACTGATCGTATTCATCGTTTCCCTGATGCCTATTCTGGAACTGAGAGGCGGTATTATCGCAGGCTTTGCCATGCAGATGGAATGGCTGCCCACATTTATCATTGCCTTTATCGGCAATCTGCTGCCCATTCCCTTTATTCTGCTGTTTATCCGCTTTATTTTCAAAGTACTGAAAAAAACACCCATGCGCGGCGTTGTGGAATGGTGTGAAAAAAGAGCAGATGCAAAAAGTGACCAGATCAGAAAATATGCCTACTGGGGTGTATATCTGTTTGTAGCTGTCCCTCTGCCCGGCACAGGCGCATGGATGGGCGCACTCATCAGTGCACTGTTGAACATGGATGCGAAAAAAACATTCCCCGTCATCACACTTGGTATTTTAACAGCGGGCATCATTGTTTCCGTACTGAGCTTCGGCGTACTTGGCAGTATTTTTTAATTTTGTGGATTGTTAACTTATATTATAGGAGGAACTCATGGCAGAACGTATTTCTACCCCCAGCAGAACAAAAGAAATCATCGAAGCAAACAGCTTTGCATTTAAGAAAAATTTCGGTCAGAACTTTCTGATTGATTCCAATATTCTGGATAACATCGCTTCCTGCGCAGGTGTCACAGAGGAAGACTGTATACTGGAAATCGGTCCCGGTATCGGTTCTCTGACACAGGTACTTGCCGAACATGCAAGACAGGTTGTGGCTGTCGAAATCGACACCACACTGATTCCCATTCTTTCTCAGACACTTGCAGATTACGACAACGTAGAAATCCTGAATCAGGACATTCTGAAAACAGATGTAGACGCTATCATTCAGGAAAAAAATAACGGCAAGCCCATCAAGGTCGTTGCCAACCTGCCCTACTATATCACAACTCCCATCATCATGGATCTGCTGGAAAGAGAACGCCATGTAGAAAGCATCACAGTTATGGTACAGAAGGAAGTAGCCGAACGTATGCAGGCGGGTCCCAAGGATAAGGAATACGGTGCACTGTCCGTTGCCGTACAGTATTACTGCGACGCACACTTAGACATGATCGTACAGCCTTCCTGCTTCATGCCCCGTCCCAAGGTAGCCTCCGCAGTCATCACACTGAAGGTACTGCCCGAACGCAAGGTAAAAACAACAGATGAAAAACTGTTTTTCCATATCGTAAAATGCGCCTTTGGTCAGCGCAGAAAAACACTCTTAAACAGCCTGTTCAATCAGGGTAATCTGGGACTTTCCAAGGATGAACTGACAGAAATCATCAAAGGTCTTGGCTGGGATGAACGTATCCGCGGCGAAGCACTGGGTCTGGAAGAATTTGCGGCACTCACAGACCGCATCGCAGAAAAAAAAGCATCTATATAACTCAAATATATCAAAAAACAGCTTATTCATCCCAATAATAAGCTGTTTTCTTTTTTTGCTCTATAGAGCAAAAAACCTCCAGTGGATCGCACTGCGGCGATAAGGTAGTCAGTCGCAAAGCGACACCGCCGCAGGCGGAGAATCTCGCCAAGCGAGATTCTTTTTTAAAAAA
>CALASU010000099.1 GCA_937888765.1 uncultured Clostridia bacterium
TTTATTATAACCAGAAACCCTTACGCTTTCAATGCCTCAAAGAAATTTTTGATCAGCTGCAAAGGTTTATCCCCTTCCCCTCTGCCGGGTTTGATGGTCAGATAGGGATTTGCCCCTGCAGTAAAAAGATATTTCCCTTTTGCCTGTGCAATCATCTGTGTCAGATGTACAGGGTCGATATTGGGCTGCGGGCGGAATTCCAGCAGGAGATTGCCATGCTTTTGACTGACTGCCGTGATCCCCATGTCATGTGCTTCTGCCTTAAGCAGAACAACCTCAAGCAGTAAACGTACACTTTTCGGCAGATCGCCGTAGCGGTCTTCCAGTTCTTCCTGCAGTTCATAATATTCTTCCTGATTACGGATCCCCGCAATCTTTTTATACAGCTCCAGCCGCTGTTCCTGATTCTTAATATAAAAATCAGGGATAAAGGCATTGATGTTGAGATCAATCGTTGTTTCAAAGGCTTCTTCCTTCGGTGCTTCGCCTTTCATCTGCTGTACCTCTTCTTCCAATAAGCGGCAGTACATATCGTAGCCGATGGCTTCCATATGCCCATGCTGTTCGCCGCCGAGCAGATTCCCTGCACCGCGGATTTCCAGATCCCGCATGGCAATTTTGAAGCCCGAACCAAATTCGGTAAATTCCCGAATGGTCTGCAATCGTTTTTCTGCCGCTTCCCGCAGGGTTTTATCTCTTCTGTAGAGCAGATACGCATAGGCAATGCGGCTGCTTCGACCAACACGCCCTCTGAGCTGATACAGCTGAGAAAGACCCATTTTATCCGCATCCTGAATGATGATGGTATTCACATTGGAAATATCCAGACCTGTTTCGATGATGGTCGTGCAGACAAGTACATCAATCTCCCCTCTGATAAAATCTTCCATGATGCCCTCCAGCTCCCGCTCCGACATCTGCCCATGTGCATATGCCACATTGGCTTCGGGTACAAGCTGCTGTATACGAAAGGCTTCTTCCGCAATCGTTTCCACACGGTTATACAGATAATACACCTGACCTTCTCTTGCCACTTCTCTGTGAATGGCTTCACGGATAAACTCAGGATTGTTTTCCATGACGTAGGTCTGAATGGGATGACGTTCCTGCGGCGGTTCTTCCAGCAGACTCATATCTCTGATGCCCGAAAGGCTCATATGGAGCGTTCTGGGGATGGGGGTTGCCGATAATGTCAGCACATCCACATTTTCCCTGAGTGCTTTCAGTTTCTCCTTATGTGCCACACCAAACCGCTGTTCTTCATCTACGATAATCAGCCCCAGATCCTTAAATTTTACATCCTTCGACAGAATACGGTGTGTCCCGATCAGAATATCAGAATACCCTCTTTCCATATTGGTCAGGCTTTCTTTCTGCTGTTTTGTTGTACGGAAGCGGGACAGCAGTTCAATCCTGATCGGATAGTCCGCCATACGCTGTGTAAAGGTATTGTAATGCTGCTGTGCAAGAATCGTCGTCGGTACCAGAAAAGCCACCTGTTTGCCCTCCTGCGCCGCCTTAAACGCCGCACGGATGGCAACCTCTGTCTTTCCATAGCCCACATCGCCGCAGATCAGCCTATCCATAACCTTTCCGCTTTCCATATCCTTTTTGACATCCTCAATGGCGTTCAGCTGGTCGTCTGTTTCCTCATAGGGAAAGGCTTCTTCAAATTCTCTCTGCCATACCGTATCTGCTCCGTACACAAAGCCCTTTGCCGCCGCACGCTTGGCATACAGTGCCACCAGATCCTCCGCCAGAATCTTAATGGCATTTCGTGCCTTTGTTTTGGCTCTTGCCCATTCCTGACCACCCAGTTTATTGATCTTCGGTGCACCTGCACCGATATATTTCTGTACTAAGTCCATTTTGTTGACAGGCACAAAAAGGTTACCGCCGTCCCGATAGGCAATCTTCATATAATCCTTTTGCACACCGTCCACAGTGATTTTTTCCAAGCCCTGAAAAATACCGATACCATGATGGTCATGCACCACATGATCCCCAATGCGCAGATCAGTAAAGCTCTCAATCGCCGCTCCCTGCTTTTTGCGCTTACGTTTTCGCTGTCTTTCTCTGCCGCCGAATACCTCGCTGTCACAGAAGACGGCAAAACGAATCCCGTCATAACGGAAGCCCTGTGAGATCGCCCCTCTTGTAACCCAGACCCCGCCTTTGGGTACTTGTGTTACAGGCTGTTCCACATAAACCGCTTCCACACCCCAGTTATTCAGCTCCTGTGTGATTCTCTGGGCACGCGTACCGCTGCCCGCCAGAATCCATGTGCCAAAGCCCTCTTTTTTGAGATACTGCAATTCCTCACAGAATAAATCCGCTCTCTGATGGAAAAACGGTGTAGAACGCACGGCGATATCTACCATATATTTCGGCTGAAAATCCGCTGTACGTCTGCTCAGACCCGCCAGCAGTACCTTCGACATTGGTTCTGCCTGCCGCAGGATTGCTGTATAATCAAACAGCATATGACTCTGCTCAGGCAGCACATAGCCCTGTGCGATTCTGCCCTGAATACTCTGTCGATATTCCTCCTGCAAAACATCCATATGTTCCCGCATTTTTTCCGGCTCATCAAATAAAAGAAGCGTATCCTCGGGCAGATAAGAAAGCAGACTGACAGGTTTTTCATAGAAATAGTCTACATATGCCCCCAAGGACGGCAATGCCTTTTCCTCTTTCAGGCGTTCCGCATCCTCGCCGACGGTTTCTTTCAGACGTTCCGCCGCTTCTGTCATACCCTGCTTTTCCAGCTTTTTCAGTGCTTTCTGAAAATCCTTACTGATTCTTTCCGCCGCTGTGACTGCATCTTCTTCGGTATATACAATTTCCCGCATCGGGAAAATTTCTGTTTCCTCTAATTTGTCCACAGAACGCTGGCTCTGTGCGTCCATCCTGCGGATCGAATCCACTTCATCATCCCAGAATTCAATGCGGACAGCTTCCTCTGCCGTCAAAGACCATACATCCAGAATCCCCCCGCGTACGGCAAACTGCCCGGGGCTTTCCACCAGTTCTGCACGTTCATAGCCCATACATACCAGTTTTTGTAAAAATACAGGAATATCCACAATATCCCCGACTTTTATCCCCAGAATAAAAGAAGAAAAGACTTCTTTCTGTGGATATTTATCCATCAAAGCCTCAATCGAAGCCACGATCACAGGAGGATTGCCTTTCAGCAGTCGTTCCAGAATCTGAAACCGCTGACGGTTCATTTCCATACTGTGCACGTCTGCACTGTAAAACAGGATATCCTTTGCAGGATAGTTCACACAATCCTTTATAAAGAATTTCAGATCTTCCAGAATTTCCTTTGCCCGCAATTCGCTGTAAGTCAGAAGCAATAGCGGGCGGTTCGTGTCTTCTTTCATACAATATGCAATATGATTTTTTGCCGCATCTATGACCCCTGTCACAAATACAGTGCCCTTGCCAATGCCCTCCAGAATCTCCCGATAAGCGGCAAGCTCCTGCATCGGTGCTGTTAAGCCTTTCATATTTATTTCACCTCATTTACAGCCTCGTTCTGCTGTTTTGGTTCTGTTGTGTTTGCTTTTTCAGTATTTGCCTCTGCTGTCTGTGCTGTCTGTTTCGCTTCTTCTGCTTTTGCTTCTTCTGCAGCTTTCTGCTTTTTGACTGTTTTTGCTTTCTGGTTCACGCGGTTCATCGCTTCATGGATACCGCGGGACAGCATCAGTTCTACGCCTTTTACCGCCTTTTCCTTGCCTTCTTCCATCATAGGCAGATCATCCGCATTGAATTTGGATAATACATAGTCAGCCAGATCCCAGCCATTGGGCTTTTCGCCCACGCCTACCTTTACACGATAGAACACATCTGTCCCCATCTGGTCAATGATGTTGCGGATACCGTTATGCCCGCCGTGGCTGCCCTTTTCACGGATACGCACACTGCCGCAGGGCAGGCTGATATCATCATAGATTACCACAAAGCGTTCCTGTGGAATTTTATAGAAGTTTACGATCTCCCGCACGCTTTCGCCGCTCAGATTCATATATGTCTGCGGCTTTACCAGAAGTACACGCTTGCCGCGAATCGTACCATCCCCCACCAATGCTTTATGCTTTGCCTTTGTAATCTCAATTTCATATTTTTCCGCCAGCAGATCCACCACATTAAAGCCTACATTATGCTTTGTTTCCTCGTACTGTCTGCCGGGATTGCCCAAGCCAACGATGCAGAAAAATTCCTGTCCCTTGCTTTCCTGATTTTTAAATCTGTCAAATAAACCCATGCTTTCCTCCGTATTTCTCGCTATCTTCAAACACAACGGAAAGCCCTAATTTCGGCAATTAGAGCTGTTCCGGATCTTTCTTTATAATAATATACGTCATTATAGCACAGTCATTCAAAGAAATACAGCCTTTGTTTTTCTGTTTTTCGGACATAAAAAAACGAGGAGAAACTTTCGTTTCTCCTCGCAGAATCTACTTATGTAAAAAACACAAGATTAGATTAGATTATTTTACTTCGTTAACCAGTTCTTCGCCAGCCAGGAATGCTTTAGCGTTGTCCAGAGTAACCAGAGCCATCTGTTCCAGAGCGTCTTTTGTCAGGAATGCCTGGTGACCGGACAGAACGAATTTAGGGTTAGCCAGCAGTCTTGCCAGTGTAGGATCTTTTTCTTTATCCATGCAGTTTTCGAAGAAGTATTCATGTTCTTTTTCGCAAACGTCAGCACCTACGCCGCCGAATTTACCAGCTTCCAGAGCGTCAGCCAGAGCTTCGGAGTCAACCAGACCACCACGAGCAACGTTGATGAAGATAACGCCATCTTTCATTTTGGAGATAGCTTCAGCGTTGATCATGTGTTTTGTAGCGGGCATCAGAGGGCAGTGGATGGAGATAACATCGGATTTAGCATACAGTTCATCCAGTGTTACGTAGTTCAGACCCAGGTTAGGGTTAGGGAATGCATCGTAAGCCAGGATTTCCATGCCGTAGCCTTTCAGGATGTTGATCATGCACTGGCCGATTTTACCTGTACCGATAACACCTGCTGTTTTGCCATACAGGCAGATACCTGTCAGACCAGCGATGTCGAAGTTGAATTTTGTTGTTCTATCCCAACCCAGGTGTGTGTTTCTGTTGATTGTCATCAGCAGAGCAGCACCCTGTTCAGCAACAGACTGAGGGGAGTAAGCGGGTACACGCAGTACGGGCAGACCAGCAGCTTTAGCAGCTTCCAGATCTACGGAGTCGAAACCTGCACATCTCAGCAGCAGAACTTTGATACCCAGATCTTTCAGTGTGTTAACAACTTCTGCGGGCAGTTCGTCGTTAACGAAAGAGCATGTAGCGTCATGACCAGCAGCCAGGTGAGCTGTTGCGGGTGTCAGTCTTTCGTTGAAGAATGTGATTTCATAGCCGTATTTTTCTGCCATGGGTTTGAAACCGTCAACCCAGTAAGATTTTGTGTCGAAAAATGCAATTTTCATTGGTATCTTCCTCCTAAAAATTTTAATAATAGTGGGTAGTAAAATTTTTATGGCAAACGAAGACTTTTCGCCTAATTTCTTAGACAAATTTCCCTGCTTCGCTTGTTTTACTTTTAACAATATAATCCATTTCCCCTATTTTGTCAACCATGTTCCCATAAAATTGGCAGTTTTGCCAAGGGCTTTTTTCATAGAATATCAAAAAAGCAACAGTTTCCAAACACATTCCCGCCGTGCTTTTTGGGTATTATTTTTTTACATCGCAGGAATGAACAATTTTTTATCAAAATCCTCATTTTCTTTTCTATATAGCAGAAAAGACCCGCTCTTTTCAGAACAGGTCTTTACAGGCATTTTTCTCAAAAATCGAATATCAGTCAAACAGAGAAGAAATGGAAGCACCTTTGTGGATGAAGTTGATCGCATCAGCGAACATATCCGCAACGGATACCACGGAGATCTTATCGATCATTTTTTCTTCAGGCAGTTCGATTGTGTCCAAAATCAGCAGATCCTCAATTGCGGATTCTTCCAGACGTTTCATTGCAGGGCCGCTCAGTACACCGTGTGTGCAGCAAGCGGAAACATCGAGCGCACCTCTTTCTTTCAGTGCGTTTGCAGCATTTGTGATTGTACCTGCTGTGTCAATCATATCGTCAACCAGGATCACTCTCTTGCCTTCGATATCACCGATGATGTTCATTACTTCACTCACGTTTGCTTTCGGTCTGCGTTTGTCGATGATTGCGATAGGAATGTTCAGTTTTTCCGCAAATTTTCTTACTCTTGTTA
>CALASU010000100.1 GCA_937888765.1 uncultured Clostridia bacterium
CAGGGTGCTCGAGGGACAGAGTCCCTCGAAGATTTTGAAGGAGGGCTGTCCCATGAAAAAAATAGTGTTTTTGCTGCTTGTCTGCTTTTTTTCCTGCGACAGCTTCAGCAAGACCATGCAGAATATTACAGAAATCCCCGTTTCTGCTGAAATTCCCGCTATCGAAGAAGAATCAGAAAACACAGAAGAACAAAACATCCAACTGGAAGGGCTTACCCTGCCCGCTGCCGCCTGTAATCTGATTTATTTCAATCAGACCGATCCCCGTTGGGCAGAGAAAAATTATGGCCCACAGAATCGCATGGAAACGTATGGCTGTGGGCCTACTGTACTTTCTATGTTGGTTTCTACCTTTACCGACCAGACCATCCATCCCGATGAAATGGCATCCTGGTGCTATGAAAACGGCTTTTTCTCGCCAAACAGCGGCTCGTATCATTCCATCATTGCCGAAGGCTCAAAAGCTTGGGGGCTGGATGTAAAAACGGTAGAGGATACTTCCTATGCTTCTCTGCTGCATGAATTATACAGCGGAAGACTGCTCGTACTGCTGATGGGTAAGGGGCATTTTACCGAAAGCGGGCATTTTCTCATTGTCCGAAATGTGACACTTACAGGGGATCTGCTCGTAGCCGATCCCAACAGTCTGGAAAACAGCTTATCCTCATGGAATTATGAACTGGTCCACAGTGAAATCAAAAGCAGCAGCACTGCCGGAGGCCCTGTCTGGAGCATCGGCAAAGTGCGATGATTCACTGTCTGTTCTGCTCATAGTAGGACTTTTCTCCCGCCAGTCTGCGGTTTACCCGCTGATCCTGTTCGATCAGCCGCTCCAGAAGTCGTTTATTCTTCTGCTGTATTTCGGCAATCTTTTGCACCATTGCGGCATTTTCCTCTGAAAACGGGTTTGTATTTCCCGTTTTCAGGGCTTTTTTCTGCACTTCTGTCAGGTTTTCCAAAGAAGCCTGATACTCTGCATCGATCAGATCAATGGAATCCATTTCCTGCTGACGCATAACGATAAGCATACGGATAGATACAATATCATTATATCCCAATGCTTCCTGAAGCTGTTTTGTAATGGTTTCAATTTCATTCAGCCCATTATATTTTTTCTGCAATAAAATCGCAATCTGCTGCAGGCATTCTTTTTCTTCCATTTTCTTCCCTCTTTCAATGCAATTTATCTATGCTGATTTGCCGCAATGCGGTCAGCTTCTTTGAAGGTATCTCTCAGATCTACCAGATGTCCCTTCAATTCTGTAATAATTTCCTGTTTACGACCGGCACGCAGGCGAGTCAGGAGATACAGAAAATATTCATACAAACGATCCAGATCTCTGCTGATCGGATACTGCATATTCAAAGTTGCTCTCAGATAACGGATAATCTTATCCGTTTTTGTGATTGCAACATCAAACTCTGCATAATTCTGCTTCTGCAAAGCCAATTCCGCAAGGGTAATATTCTTAACTGCTCCGTCAAAGAGCAGAATCAGCATCTCCCCGCTTGTCATCGTATCTACAGACTGCTGTTTATACTGCTGATACCCATTCATGATTGTCATATTGCTTTCTCCCTTTATTTATCAATATCCGCCAAACTGCTGACTCAGCCAGCCGCTCTGGGTGTTCATGTTGTTGATATATACTTCCAGACTGGAGAATTTCTGATAATAGCGTTCTGCTTCTTCTTCCAGCTTGCTCTGCAGGGTTTTGATTGTATCTTCATATTCATCCAGTTGCTTCTGCAGGGTATTTGTCAGCATGGACAGAGAGGACTCCGGTGCCCCTGCTATCTGTACGAAAATACCTTTTGTCGCTCTGTCTGTTGCAGCATATTTATCAAATACGGTCTTCACATTATCCATCAGACCATTTACTGTATTACCTTCTTCATCTATATAACCGGCAAATACTTTGCTTACCGCTTCGGGATCTTCTTCCAGAGCCGCTTTGAAAGCATCTTCATCAAATTTGATTTTACCTGCATCTGAATATTCATTAGATGTTGTAATACCCATTTTTGCCAGGCTGTTACCTAAACCGCTGCCACTGAAGAGGAATCGAATTTCACTGGTAAAGCTTCTCAGTTCACCATTGTTAAAGAGGATGCCTTCTTTGGCTTTTGTTTCCCATTTTTCGATTTCTTCCTCAGTCATATCCTCTTTCTGTTCGTCAGACAGAGGAGTATAATCGCGGTTGCGTTTTTCTTTCACCATATCATTTGCCAGTTTAATGATCTCATTATACTGGTCAATCATTTCTTTCACAGCAGTTGTTACTTTTTCAGTATCCGCTTTTGCTTCAAAAGTAACTTTCTGCGTAGGATCTGTAGTATCGCCTGCTTCGTTGAATGTACCGGAAACAGTAACCTTCATGCCGTTCAGATCGAATGTGTTTGTGCCTCTGCTGATCTCAACCTTACCTGCGCCGTAATCCACATACGCAATGGCATCTTTGCCTTCTGCGGAAACCTCACCGCTGAAATTGAAGATTTTTTCAGCCAAAGCCCCTTCGATTTTAAAACTGCCGCTTGCACCATCCTGTGTAGAAACAATGCTCCACTGGTTGGAGGTTTCCAGATAAGAAACCTTTACGCCTGCATCACTTTCATTGATCGCCTTCATGATCTCCTTCATGGTCGCGCCTTTTTTGATTTCAATTTCGTAGGGTGTGTCTGTAGCCGTATTTGTAATGGTAATCGTAGTAGATTCCGCATCTCCATAATTAAAATCTGCCGCCGCATTCAGATCCAGACGGTTAGAAGCCCCTGCTTTCATACTCATTGCCTGCAGTGCATTATAATCACCGGAAACAGACAATGTAGAAGTTGTATCAATACCGCCGCCATTGAGCAGTTTTGTCTGGAAATTGATTTCTTTTACCATTTTCCCATCTTTATTGACCTCTTGAATCGCTACATCAATACGACCGGAACCAAAGGCTTTACCCAGTTCTTTTTCCAGAATACCTTCCAGCTTATTCGCATCAAAATCGCCATTTGCATCCTTCCACTGCTCATCATCTGCAGCAGGAAGCGTAATGGATGCCGCTTTTCCGTTATAAGTAAATGTCAGGGTTTTACCTGCCAGCAGATCTTTCAGCTCCTGTGTTTTCATTTCAGAAGCAGATGCATCTGTAATTGTTTTATCCCCTGTCAATGCTTCAGAAGCAGTAAGTTTATCCTCTGCACTGATCCCAAAGATTTCTTCCATCTTTGTACCGATCTTTGTGATCTTTACTTCTTTCTTTAACGTACTATCCAATCCATCTGCAAAGTCAATCTTCAGATTGCCTCCGTCTTCTCCGGTTACCTGAATGACTTCAGACAGTTTGGTGTCGCCGCCTACTGTAATATTGCCCAGCTGTGTATTCAGTTCCTCTACTACATCCTGAACAGATGTATACTCTTTTGCGCTCATAGTAAGTGTATAGCTCTTTCCGCTATATTCAACTGTCATCTGTTCTCCCGCCAGTACACTTACGGATACATCTGTCAATGTACCGCTGAGTTTACCATCAGAAGCACCTGCACTGCAAACATATTTTGCATTCTGCGCCAGCTGTTTTACCCCTACAATAGATGCACTGTCTGCGTTATTCCCACTACCGGATACTTTTACGTATTTGCTGTTATCCCCACTGGGAGTAATCAGATTTTTACTGAAAAAAGAAGAACTTCTCAAGGCTGTGGAAGAACTCATAGATGTATACTTGTTCTGAAAACTGATCAGCTTGGAACTGATAGAACGGAATGCGTCCATCTTCCAGCTTGTCATCTGTTTCTGCTGCTGCATCTTTGCGATACGGCTGCGGGTTGTGGTTGTCATCGCCTCGATCAGCGCATCCGTATCCAGACCACTGGCCAGACCGGACAGTTTATTGCTGCTCATACCTTTTAAGATTGAACTTGAAGTTGTTCCAGAAATTGATGTCATATTCATCACCTTTCCTTTTCTTTTTATCTATACAAAACAATACGGAACCCTGCAGCATTACCTACCGCCGCAACATTCCATCGAATCCCCTCAAAATAGGCTTTTTCAAAAGTTTTTCAGCATTTACGGGAAATTTTTTCTATACTTATTTATCGACATATAGTATACTTTTATTTATAGTTTAACCGTGCGAAATTTCAACAAGAAGTCCCTGCTATACCGATAACTAGGGCGTATATTGGAATAGGAGGTCATACAGATGACAAACAAAGAAGGCGAATCTGCCTATAATCCCATTACTGCAGAAGACACTGCAAAAACAACAATACCGTTATTTACACAGACAACGGAAAATCTGTCTGATGTAATTCGGGAGAACCTTGAAAAAACCTACGAAGAAGAATTTGCACCTCTGGTGCCGGAAACAGTCACTCCCCCTCAGACCGAGCCTGTTTCCAAACCTGAGCCTCAGCCTGAACTGAATCTGTTTCAAAGTGTAATGAGCCAGCAGGAAATCATTGAACAGCTTCTGAACAACATGGAAAAAGAAGAACCTGCTTCCGAGCCTGTTCCTGAACCCGAAGAACCTGCTTCCAACGGTGGCTTGATGAGTCAGGACGCAATTGAAGCTCTCCTCAGCAATATGAACAGCGGAGAACCTGAGCCTGTTCCCGAACCTGAGCCTGTTCCCGAACCCGAGCCTGTTCCCGAACCCGAGCCTGTTCCCGAACCCG
>CALASU010000101.1 GCA_937888765.1 uncultured Clostridia bacterium
GAGATCCTATGGATCATTCTTTTTTCAGTTGTTCAACTTCATTTTACAATTAACGATAAAGAAAAAAAGATTTATTTGGAGAAATTCTATGGATAAGCTATATAAACTAAGAACGTCTTTCGATATGGAAACATTCTTATATGATTTTTTTAAAACTGCTCTGATCTATATTGTCGCAACACTGATTGCCCTTTGTCTGAACGGGATGGAAGTAATCAATGACAATATCTTTGGGGTATATATGTTGGGGGTAGCTTTTACTTCCTTTGTAACCAATGGATATTTCTGGGGAAGTGTTGCTTCTATCGGCGGTGTAATCGGGGTAAACTTTTTCTTTACATTCCCCTACTTTGCACTGAATTTCTGGATCACAGGCTATCCAATCACATTTACCATTCTGTTTCTGATCTCTATTCTGGTCAGTGCACTGACAGGGAAAGTCAAGCAGGCTGCCATCCAGTCTACACTGGCAAGGAAACGTGCAGAAACACTGAATGAAATGAGTAAGGAAATTCTGGGGGCAAACCATCTGAAACAGATCATAGAACTGGCAGCGGCATATTTTCATAAAGCAAGCCAATGCAGCGTAATTGTATATTTAGGTTCTCCCGAAAATCCCAAATTGAAAAAAATGAATCTTTTACAGGAAACGGATGAACGAATCCTGGAAAGTGTACTGGAAAAACAGGTTGCTGCCTGCTCTTTTCGGCAAAAAGCCCTGTTGGGTGCAGATCGAAGCAGACAGATTCACAATTGTAAAGGCACGTATTTCCCGATGGCAACAGAAGATACCATATATGGTGTTGTTGGTTTCTTGTTCGATGAAACAAAGCCTATGCCGGAAAATACATACAGCTATATTGACGTTATGATCTCACAGACGATTCTGGCATTACAGCGTCAGCAGATGCGGAAACAGGCGCAGACCATTTTACTGGAAACAGAAAAGGAAAAAATGCGAAGCAATCTGCTGCGGGCCGTTTCTCACGATCTGCGTACCCCTCTTACGGGAATCATCGGCTCTGCAACTACCCTTTTGGAAAATGAAGCAGAACTGGAAGAATCCACACGCCGAAAAATGCTTGCTGATATTCAGCAGGATGCAGAATGGCTGATTCATATGGTAGAAAATCTGTTATCTGTTACCAAAATCAGCGGAAATAAAACAAATCTGAAAAAACAGGAAGAAATTGTGGAGGAAGTCGTCGCAGAAGCGGTTTCTCGTGTACGCAAGCGTTTCCCTGAAACCGTGATAGATGTACAAGTACCACTTGAGCTGCTGATTGTGCCGATGGATGCTACACTGATTGAACAGGTACTTATCAATCTGATGGAAAATGCCATTCGCCATTCCGGAAGTGATCTTCCGATTGGTGTGAAAGTTTCTCATAAAAAAAGCGGAGCTGTATTTACCATTTCCGATCAGGGTAAAGGCATAGATCCCGAACGGCTAGCTGATATTTTTGACGGAAAATCCACAAACGGCTCAAGCGATTCCACCAGAGGTATCGGTATCGGACTTTCTATCTGCAAGTCCATTATTCTGGCACATGGCGGCAAAATCGTAGCAAGAAATAATACAAATAAAGGTGCAAGTTTTACCTTTGTACTTCCCATGAAAGGAGACTCGGAAAATGTCTAATAAAATCAAAATCATGATCATTGAAGATGAAGAAGCAATCAGCAACTTTATCGCAACCACACTGAAAGCAAATACATATGCTCCCCTACTGGCAAAAACAGCAGCGGAAGCCCTTTCCATGATCCCCTCTCATTGTCCGGATCTGGTGTTGCTGGATCTAGGTCTGCCCGATATGGATGGAATCGAGATTCTGAAAAAAATCAGAGAGTGGTCTTCCATTCCTATTATCGTGGTATCTGCCCGTGGGGAAGAAACAGATAAAGTAGAAGCACTGGATTTAGGGGCAGATGACTATATCTGTAAGCCCTTTGGTACTTCTGAGCTTCTGGCTCGCATCCGCACTGCCCTGCGCCACAGTGCAAAAAGCATCGGAAATCTGCCCATTGATAATGTATTTTCCGTAAAAGGTCTGCGGATTGACTTTGATAAACGCCTTGTTTCTGTAGACGGCAAAGACGTACATCTGACACAGATTGAATTTAAAATCGTATCCCTGCTGGCAAAAAGTGCAGGTCGCGTGCTGACCTATGATTCTATCATTGCAGAACTCTGGGGACCTTATGCGGTAAAGGATAACCAGATCCTGCGGGTAAATATGGCAAATATCCGCCGCAAGCTGGAAAAAAATCCCGGCTCTCCCGAATATATCTTCACAGAAGTAGGTGTCGGTTACCGCATGGCGGAAGAAGATAAATAAAACAATATATCAAGACAAAAAGAAAGCCCTCCGTTAAACGGAGGGCCATTTTTTATTGTTTTGGATTCGATTACTGATTGTCTACTTCGTACATGTGAGCGATCAGGTCTACTACTTTGTTGGAGTAACCCCATTCGTTGTCGTACCAAGCGATCAGTTTTACGAAGTTGTCATCCAGAATGATACCTGCTGTAGCATCGAAGATACATGTATGGTAGTCACCCAGCATATCGGAGGATACTACTTCATCATCAATGTAGCTTACGATACCTTTCATGTATGTTTCGGAAGCTTCTTTCACTTTCTGGCAGATTTCTTCGTATGTAGCGGGTGTTTTCAGTCTTGCTGTCAGGTCAACAACAGAAACGTCATTTGTAGGTACACGGAAGGACATACCTGTCATTTTGCCTTTCAGTTCAGGCATAACACGACCTACTGCTTTTGCAGCACCTGTTGTGGAAGGAATGATGTTGTTAAATACAGAACGACCTGTTCTCCAGTCACGACCTGCACGTGCGTCAACCGCTTTCTGTTTTGCTGTAGCGGAGTGGATTGTGCTCATCAGACCCTGTTCGATACCGAAGTTTTCGTGTACGATTTTTACCAGGGGAGCCAGACAGTTTGTTGTACAGGAAGCGTTGGAAACGATGTCCATATCTTTTGTATAAGTGTTGTGGTTAACACCCATAACAAATGTAGGCATAACATCATCTTTGGAAGGTGCTGTCAGGATTACTTTCTTTGCACCACCGATTTTGTGCAGACCAGCTTTTTCCATAGTTGCAAATGCACCTGTGGATTCTACGATATATTCTGCACCGCATTCTGCCCAGTTGATCAGAGAAGCATCGCTTTCGCTGAATACACGGATTTCTTTGCCATTTACGATGATGCAGTTTTCGCCGATCTGGATATCGCCTTCAAAACGACCGAAGATACTGTCGTATTTCAGCTGATATACCATGTAATCCAGTTCTGCATTTCTCAGGTTGATGCCACACAGCTCAAACTGATCCTGACGCTGCATCAGAACTCTGAAAACTACTCTACCAATACGACCAAAACCATTGATACCAACTTTAATTGCCATTGGACTCTTCTCCTCTCATATATAAAAGAAATAAGTACGTTGTGATTGCTTATAAAGGTATTTTACCATATCGTAAAGAAAAAAGCCTGCGAATTTTGGAAATTCTTTTTTTTCAGAAGTCTATACAGGAAGATATTGGATTGTTGGGATGGGTTTTATACAAAGTATCCATTTTCGTGGGACTTAAAATGTCCCTTTTGGAAAACTGCCCAAAAAAGTGGGACATTTTTTGTCCTGTTTTTATTAGAATAAAAAAAGGATGTTGAAAACTCAACATCCTTCAGATATGCGAATCTAAATTATTCGTTATCTACCTTATACATATGTTTAATCAGATCCAGAACTTTGTTAGAGTAACCCCATTCGTTATCGTACCAGCAAACCAGTTTTACAAAGTGGTCATTCAGAGCGATCCCTGCTTTTGCGTCGAAGATGGAAGTATGAGGATCTGTCAGGAAGTCTGTGGAAACCACATCGTCTTCTGTGTAGTCCATGATACCTTTCATTTCGTTTTCGCAGGCACGTTTGATTGTTTCTTTGATTTCTTCATATGTTGCAGCTTTTTCCAGACGACATGTCAGGTCAACTACGGATACGTCTACTGTGGGAACACGGAAAGACATACCTGTCAGTTTGCCGTTCAGTTCGGGGATTACTTTACCAACCGCTTTTGCAGCACCTGTGCTGGAAGGGATGATATTTGTTGCAGCTGCACGGCCGCCTCTCCAGTCTTTTTTGGAAGGACCGTCTACTGTTTTCTGTGTTGCTGTGATGGAGTGTACTGTTGTCATCAGACCTTCAACGATACCAAAGTTGTCGTTGATAACTTTGGTCAGAGGTGCCAGACAGTTTGTTGTACAGGAAGCGTTGGAAACGATTGTCATATCTTTTGTATATTTATCATTGTTTACGCCCATTACGAACATAGGAGCATCAGCGGAAGGTGCAGAAATGATAACTTTCTTTGCGCCGCCTTCAAAGTGAGCAGATGCTTTATCCATTGTTGTGAACAGACCTGTAGATTCCAGAACGTATTCTGCACCTGCTTCTTTCCAGGGGATTTCATGAGGGTCCATGATATTGTAAACAGTTACTTCCTTACCGTTTACAACCAGTTTACCATCTCTTTCTTCCATTTTGCCGTTGTAACGACCGTGAGCAGAGTCATATTTCAGCATATAGATCATGTAATCTACATCAATAAAGGGATCGTTTACTGCAACGATATCCACATCACCGCGTTCCAGAGCTGCACGGAAAAACAGACGGCCAATACGACCAAAACCATTGATACCTACTTTTAACATAAAAAATTCCTCCTCAAATCTTCTTGGTTCTTGTGGGACATTTTTTGAATCTCGGCATAAAAAATGTCCAACCGCATATATAGTATACCACAAAAAAAAAATTCCACAATAAAAAAATAGAAAAAAATGCCTTACGTTTCACAAAAAATACAGAAAAAAGGAATCAAGGCGAAAAAAGAAGCTCTTTTCCCGCCGAGATCTGTATTTTCGGTGTGTTGTTAGCAGTTTTCCCTATTTCGTGGAATTCTATGCAAAAATCAATATTCATCCTTCTGAATCATATCGATGATGCTCAAAACTAACATAGCTGCAGATACCGCCAGAGATACTGCACTGATTACAAGACGAGATACTTTCATTTCCTTCCCCTCCTTCGGAAAAAGATTGCATTTTTTATGAAACTATTTTATCATGTTAACCGAAAGATGTAAAGAAAATACCGTGCGTATCCTCAGAATTTGGCGGTATTCTCTGAAAATTTTAAAAAAGGATGTGAATTTTATGATATTTATCGGCGGTATTTCTATGGGAAGAAAGGATTTTGACTTCCGCCAGACCATGATCTGCAAAAAATGCGGAAGATACAGCAGTATTTCTGTATTCATGGTGTATAGCTACTTCAGCTTTTTCTTTATCCCGCTGTTTAAGTGGGGCAAAAAATATTATGCCGTATCCAACTGCTGTCAGACAGTTTATGCTCTGGATGCAGAGGTGGGACATTCTGTGGAACGTGGTGAAACCGTAACCATTCGGGAAGAGGATCTGCAGCTTGTCGGTGTTGACCGCACACAGGTACAGAATTGTCCCGACTGTGGCTATCTGCTGCAAAGCGAATATGAATACTGCCCCAAATGCGGCAGAAAATTAAGACCATAAGGCTTCGCCTTATGGTCTTAATACTTCCCGCATACGGGACAATATCTTTTTTTCGATACGAGAAACCTGCACCTGCGAAATACCGATGACCTTCGCCACATCAGACTGTGTGCGATCCTGAAAATACCGCATCAGTATGATCTGCCGTTCTTTGGCATCCAGATGTTCCAGTGCCTCTTTTAAGGACAAGCGTTCCAGCATTTTTTCATTCTCAGAGGCATCTGCCAGTTTGTCGATCAGCTGCAGAGGCGTGTCCCCGCTTTGACTGCCCGCCGCAGGGGCATACAGACTTTCTACTTCTCGTCCCGCTTCCAGTGCCAGAATCAGTTCCTCTTTTTCCACTTTCAGCAATACTGCCATTTCCTGCAGAGTCAGCTCCCTGTTTTCCTCTGCCAGTATCTGTTCCTGCAGCTTTCTGGCACGATAAGCAAGTTCTTTCAGTCCGCGGCTGACCTTTACCTGTCCGTCATCCCGCAGAAATCGCTTGATTTCTCCCATAATCATAGGAACGGCATAGGTCGAGAATTTCACATCAAAGCCAAAATCAAACTTTTCAATACATTTCAAAAGCCCAATCGCACCAATCTGAAACAGATCCTCCGCTTCCCCTCTGCCTTGAAACCGCCGCACAACACTCCAGATCAGTCTTGCATTTTCCTGCACGAGCAGTTCCTTTGCCAAATAGTCGCCTGCCTGTGCTTTTCGGATAAGTTCGTAGGTATGCTCCATGTACCCACCTCACTCTCCCTGCAATGTTTTTTCCATATAGATGCGCGTTCCTTTATCCGGCTTGCTTTTGATCCGTACATTTTCCATAAAGGTTTCCATAATGGTAAAGCCCATTCCCGAACGTTCCAGTTCCGGCTTGGAAGTATACAGGGGTTCTCTTGCCTGTTCGATATCTGCAATTCCTTTCCCCTTGTCGCTTACCTCAATATAGATGTGTCTGCCTATGTATCCACAAAAGAGCTCCACCAGCCCCTCCTGTTTTTCATACCCGTGTATGATCGCATTTGTAACCGCTTCGGATATCGCTGTCTTGATGTCTGTCAGTTCGGAAATCGTCGGGTCAAGCTGCGCCAGAAAGCCCGCCGCAAACAGTCTTGCAAAGCCTTCATTTTCGGATTTTGCCGAAAAGAATACCCTTGCCTGATTTTCATATTTCATCCGTTTCCTCTCCCTTCTGTATACTGCCATGCTTCTTCCATAGAGGAAAAGGAAGGCAAAAGGCTCTCCAGTCCCGATAAGCGTATGATTTCTCTGATTTTTTCATTGGCGCAGGCAATGGCAACCCGCCCTCCCAGACTCTGTACCCGTTTATATCGTCCGATCATGACACCGATCCCCGAACTGTCCATAAACGAGACCTCCTCAAAATCAAAAATAATATGCTTTCCGCCGACTCTGTCCAGTGTGAAATCTGCCCGTTCTCGCAGTGTCTTTGCCGTATGGTGGTCGAGTTCACCTGAAACCTGAATCAACAGGGTCTTCTTCATCTTTCTGAATTTGCATTCCATAAAAAATTCCCTCCTTTCGTATTTTATGATACAGGATTTTAGAAGCATTGTTTTTCTTTTCCATCGCAATTCCCGCTTCTATTCTCTGCTCCCTGCAAAAAAAGGACAGGAAAATATCCTTTCAGACACGCACAGACAGCTGTTTTCCCGCATAGAATAAAATATATCCCGCTGCGGAGGTGTCAGGATGTTTTTGTATTTATCAGCGATACCGATTTTGAGCGGATTTGGTGCATCCGGTTCGTTCCCCAAGCCCCTTTCTCAGGAAGAGGAAGCGAACTGCCTGCAGCAATTTCAGACCGGAACAGAAGAAGAACGGGAGGAAGCCAAACAGAAGCTGATTCTGCATAATCTGCGGCTGGTAGCATATATTACCAAAAAATACAATACTACACGCATAGATACAGAAGAATTGCTCTCCATCGGCACAGTTGGACTGATCAAAGCAATCCTCTCCTATAATCCTCACAAAAATATACGACTGGCAACATACTCCTCAAAATGCGTTGAAAACGAAGTAAGAATGTTTCTTCGTCATATTAAAAAATCACAAAACGATATTTCTTTGCATGAGCCAATCGGCACAGACAGAGACGGAAATGAAATCGTAATACTGGATGTCATCAACAGCGATATTCCGGATTTTGCAGAACAGGTATACTTTTCCGAGCAATCAGAAAAAATGCTCTGTGCCGTGAAAGAACGGCTGACAGAGCGGGAACAGATTGTCATTTGCCTGCGGTATGGATTGGGGAATCGAAAAGCTGAAACGCAACAGGAAATTGCAGAAAAGCTGGGTATTTCCAGATCTTATGTATTCCGGCACGGCTATTGTAAACGATTTGATTTTTAAAAAAAGAATCTCGCCTGGCAAGATTCTCCGCCTGCAGCGGTGTTGCTTGCGACTGCTTACCTTACCGTCGCTTTGCATGTCCCCGCAGGGTTTTCTGTTAAGAAAATGCTTCCAGTTCACGGAAGCGGAATCTGATAATGATCTGTTTCTGCTCCGTCAGTTCGATTCGTTCAATCAGACTGATGAGCAGTTCTCTGTTAGTATCAACGGAATCCAGAAACCGCTGTACCAGTTCTTTTGCCAGTTCGTCGGTACTGATCGGGCTTTCCTGCATCCGTTCCAGTTCTTTTAATTTTTCTTCCAGAGCCGTACGTTCTATCTTCGTTCTTTGGTAGATACGCTCGAAGTCGGCTTCTGCAAGCAGTCCGCTAAGTCTGTCCATATACATCTTATCCAGATTGACCGTCAGACTGTTAATTTTACTACGAAGGGAATTCATTTCTGATTCATGTCTTTTCTCTTTTCTATCTTCCTCTACAGCCGCTGCGGCGATAGACTGTAACTGTGCAGGCTGTAAAAATGTTCTGCAGATTTCTCTTACCTTTTCTATCACTGCCTCTGTAACTACCTGTTCTTTAATAGAATGGCAGGAACATACTCCAGCTTTTGTAAATCTCTGGTAGGTTCGGCAAACAAAAAAGAGCCTATCCTCTCCCGCTGCGTTTTTGCGGTTGATAACGCCCAGTGGATGCCCGCATTCATGACAGAAAATCAGCCCTTTTAATAAAAAATCATACGTTCTGCTACGGGTATGCATACGACTTTTGATCAGCAGCCGTACCTTCTGGAAGGTTTCTTTGTCGATCAATGGTTCATGTGTATTCTCTACAATGACCCATTTGCTGCGATCCTGCCGCATACATTTTTGTGATTTATAGCTGATCTTTACAGATTTACCCTGTACCATATTTCCGATATAGGTTTCATTCTGCAGCATATCGGAAATACGCTCACTCGACCATAAGCCACTATAGATACCTTTTTTATTCCGTTGCCAGCCACAATACATCGAAGGCGTTGGAATCCCTTCTTCATTGAGCGTAATCGCAATCTGCCGACAGCTCATACCGCTCAGTGCCATCGTAAAGATGCGTCGTACAATTGCGGCAACTTCTTCATCAATCACAATTTTGTTTTTCTCTGTCGGGTGCATTTTGTAGCCGTACATAGGCTTTCCGCCGATAAACTGCCCTTTCTTCTGCTTATCCTGCTTGACGCTCTTGATCTTCTTAGAAATGTCCTTCGCATACATATCGTTCATAATTGCACGAAACGGCGTAATGTCGTTGGCTGTGGACTCAATGCCGGTATCAATGCCATCCAGAAGTGAGATATATCGCACTCTTTTTTCTGGAAAATACCGCTCCATATAATGCCCTGTCATAATATAATCTCTCCCCAAGCGGGAAAGATCCTTTGTGATGACCATATTGACCTTCTTGGCTTCAATATCGCCGATCATACGCTGAAATTCCGGGCGGTCAAAGTTGGTACCGCTCCAGCCATCATCAATATAAATGTCATAAACAGATAAGCGATGCCGCTGCACAAACTCATTCAGCAGGGATCTCTGATTTGTCACACTCTCTGACGGGCCTTCATGCTCATCTTCCTTTGATAAACGAATATACAATGCAACATGGTAATCCATTGGGTTGCTTATTTCTAAATACATAGTATGCCTCCTTGAAATAAGCGACCAGTCATTGCTTATATCGTACCATAGGTTTGTCAGGCGTTTCAAGCATACGAATCAGATATAGTCTGAAAGATTCCTCCAATAATACAGTCAGACTTTTTTCTGATTCTGCATAAATACAGTGAACTGTAGGTACCGTTTGTTTCATAGACTTCCCCCCTCTGTTCAACGTATGTAAAAAACCAGTTTCTTTTGTCTGTCCATCATAAAAATAAAAATTCCCGAACGATTGGCACAACCACACTTGCCAGAAAGCTGTTGTTCTCTCTTCCTTAATAACGGTATCTCCACCAAGTCTGCCTTCACATTAGTAAATTCGTCAAGTACTTCCCTTTTCTTTCGATCAGTCGAAACCATCAGCAAATTCCCCTTTCATGCCCTGTTCTCAGATAGCACTCATTTTAGGTGGAATTTCTATAAGCATATGTACATGATCTACGCATACTTCAGCTTCAATTATATTTACACCTTTCCATTCACATAATTGTCACAGTATTGCTCCTATTTCCAGGTTCCTTGCATCATAAAATGCTTTTCTTCTATATTTTGGAGCAAATACCACATGGTATTTGCAACACCACTTTGTATGTGATAAACTATATAAGTCATCTGAATATTGTTTGTTCATTTGTCCATCCTCTGTGTTATTTGTCTTGCAGTTGGTAGCCGCAAGCCTATTATAACACGGAGGTTTTGCATTATCACTCCGCTAAAAGCTTAATCTGACCCCCAGACAATCTGGGGGTTTTTTGATAAACAATTATCGCCTGATAACTGTCAGGCGATTTTTTGATAATTATACGGTATTGCCCATAGTATCTCAGGATACGCCAGAAAGAAATCTCAATGCTGTATTTTAAAAATTTCTATTCTTTTTATATTTTTAATCTCAAATTTTAATCAGAATTGTCTTGTCACATGTAAAGTTGTATGCTACAATATGTGTCGTTTGCAGATGATTTTTAACATTGAGTATACAGAATCGAGGAAAAAAATGAATGTAAAAGAAGAAATCAAAGTATGGAAAGCAAAAAAGGACGCTGTTATCCTTGCACATTATTATGTTGAACCGGAAATTCAGGAAGTTGCCGACTATGTGGGGGATTCCTTTGCCCTCAGCAAAATCGCAGCCAATCTGCCCAATCCTGTAATCGTTTACTGTGGTGTTTCCTTTATGGGGGAAAGCGGCGTACTGTTAAGCCCTGATAAAAAAGTACTGATGCCGGATGCAAAGGCTGACTGTCCCATGGCCCACATGGTAACAAAGGCAGAGGTTGATAAAGCCAGAGCAAATTATGATGATCTGGCTGTTGTCTGCTATATCAACTCCACTGCAGAGATCAAATCCTGGTCTGATGTCAGCGTAACCTCTGCCAATGCAGTACAGATTGTAAAAAATCTGCCTAATAAAAATATCCTGTTTATTCCTGACAGAAATCTGGGTCGCTTCGTGGCAGCACAGGTACCTGAAAAGAATGTCATGCTGGTAAACGGCTACTGCCCTATCCACGAGGTGATCTCCCCTGCAGAAATAACTGAACTGAAAACAGCGCACCCAGATGCAGAAATTCTGGTGCATCCTGAATGTAATGCCGAAGTAACGGCTATGGCAGATTATGTTGGTTCCACTACAGGCATCATCAATTACGCTGCAAAAAGCAATAAAAAAGAACTGATTATTGGCACAGAAGTTGGCGTACGATATGAACTGGAAAAACAGAATCCCGATAAAGTTTTCTATTTCCCCAAAACCACACCTGTCTGTCACGATATGAAGCTGATTACACTGGAAAAAGTCCTGCATGTATTGAAAACAGAAGAAAATCACGCAAGTGTACTGGCTGAACAGGCAAAAGCTGCAGGCAATACCCCGACCCGTATGCTGGAACTTGCAAAATAAGGAGAGATGAAAAATGATAAAAGAAATGGCTTATGATACCGTTATCGTAGGGGCAGGTGCCAGCGGTCTGTATTCCGCACTGAAACTGCCCAAAGAACAGAATATACTGCTGATCTGTAAGGAAGATCTGGAAAGCTGCGACTCCATGCTGGCACAGGGTGGTATCTGTGTTCTGCGTGATGAAAACGACTATGACGAATTCTTTGAAGACACCCTGAAAGCAGGTCATTATGAAAACCGCAGGGAAAGCGTTGATCTGATGATCCGTAACAGCAGAAGGATCATTGATGATCTGCTGGCACTGGGTGTAGATTTTGATAAAGAAGATGATGGCACCCTGAAATACACAAAAGAAGGTGCACACTCCAAACCCCGTATCTGTTTCCATAAGGATATCACCGGCAAAGAGATCACAGAAACCTTACTGGAACGTGTCAGAAAATCTGAAAATGTAACCGTCATGGATTATACTGTAATGGAAGACCTGATCATTGAAGACGGCATTTGCAAAGGTATTGTAGCAACATCCAACGGGGATACCCTGAACATCTATGCGAATGACACGATCCTTGCTACAGGCGGTATCGGCGGTCTGTATGAACATTCCACCAACTTCCCCAGCCTAACAGGGGATGCCCTGCGCCTTGCAGAAAAATATGGCATTGCACTGGAAAACATGGACTATGTGCAGATTCACCCTACCAGTCTTTATAGCGAAAACCCCGGAAGACATTTTCTGATCTCCGAATCTGCTCGCGGCGAAGGTGCTATCCTCTTAAACAGCAAAGGAGAACGCTTTGTAAATGAACTGCTTCCAAGAGATAAGGTTTCTCAGGCGATCCATGCAGAAATGGAAAAGGAAGGCAGCAAGCATGTATGGCTCTCCTTTGCGCCTGTACCTGCAGAGGATATTGAAAACCATTTCCCGAATATTTATAAAACATGTCTGGAAGCAGGCTATGATATCACAAAGGAGCCCGTCCCTGTTGTGCCTGCTCAGCATTATTTCATGGGTGGTATCCATGTAGACAGCGATTCCAGAACGACCATGGAACACCTCTATGCCGTAGGCGAAACCAGCTGTAACGGGGTACACGGCAAAAACAGACTGGCAAGCAACAGCTTGCTCGAATGTCTGGTATTCGCAGAAAGAGCTGCCCATAAAATTGCATCTGAAAAGGAGTGAGCTTATGAATTCCATTACTATGAAAATCGTGGCCGATAAATATATCCGTATGGCACTGGAAGAAGACATCAACAGCGAAGACGTTTCCACCAATGCCGTTATGCCTGCATATCAGAAAGGCGAAGTACAGCTAATCTGCAAGCAGGACGGCATTATCGCCGGTCTGGGCGTATTTGAAAGAGTTTTCCATCTGCTGGATCCTGAAACAAAGGTCGCATTCTATGTGACCGATGGCGATACCGTTACAAAAGGACAGCTGATGGCAACCGTAATCGGCGACATCCGCGTGCTACTTTCCGGTGAACGCACTGCACTGAACTATCTGCAGCGCATGAGCGGCATTGCTACCTATACAAATGAAGTCGCAAAAATGCTGGAAGGTACAAAAACGACGTTGTTAGATACCAGAAAAACGACTCCGTGCATGCGCATATTTGAAAAATATGCTGTGAAAGTCGGCGGTGGTAAAAATCATCGTTATAACCTCTCTGACGGCGTCATGTTAAAAGATAACCACATCGCTGCTGCCGGCGGCGTAAAGGAAGCGATCGCCGCTGCTAAGGCTTATGCCCCCTTCGTTCGTAAAATTGAAGTAGAAACAGAAACCCTGGATATGGTAAAAGAAGCTGTAGAAGCCGGGGCAGATATTATCATGCTGGATAATATGACCCCCGATGAAATGGCAGAAGCCATCCGGATGATTGACGGAAAAGCTGAAACGGAATGCTCTGGCAATATCACAAAGGAAAACATAAAAACCATCACACAATTAGGCGTTAATTATGTTTCCAGCGGTGCATTGACCCACTCCGCCCCTATTCTGGATATCAGTCTGAAAAATCTGAAATCTATTTAAGAACTTTCTGAAAAGTCAATGCGTTAACCAGATAGTCTTATTGGCTATACCAATATAATATTAGGAGGTTTTAGTGTGGATACAAATATTTTATCCATCATTCCAATTATCCTGACAATCGGTTTGGCAATTGGGACAAGAAATGTTATTTTGTCTTTGTTCACTGGTTTGTTATCTGGTGCTTTGATCATTGCAGAGGGGCATCCAGTTGCAGCATTAAAAGCGACCATCGGCGAGTATATCATTCCTCGCTTTTTGGACAGCTATAATGCAGGCATCATTGTATTATTAGTATTTATCGGTGGTTTTGTTACTTTATTGGAAAAATCCGGCGGTGCAGAAGCATTTGCGAGAAAAGTTGCAAACTTCATCGATACACGATGTAAAACACAGATTGCAGCATGGATCGGCGGTATTCTGGTATTCTTTTCTGAATTAGGAACCCCTATGATTGTCGGTCCAATCTTTGCGCCTATTTTTAAAAAAATGCGAATTTCCAAAGAAAAGCTGGCGTGGATCATTGACTGTACAGCATCTCCTGTATGTGTTTTGATTCCTTTCATCGGCTGGGGCGTTACATCTATGGGTTTGATCCAGACAGAATTGGACAATCTTGGCATTACTGCAATCAATGACTGGACAGCATTCTGTAATGCAATCCCTTATCAGATTTATCCCATTCTGTGTCTGTGTATTGTACCTCTGGTTGCATTTTGTAAAAAAGAATTCGGTGCGATGGCTAAAGCTGAACAGGATGCACGCCAAGGCATTTTCTCTAAGTTGCCGAGTGAAGAAGCACCTAAGAAAAATATGATCACAAACAACAATGTATCTCCACTGGTTGTTATTCTGCCTCTGGTTGTTCTGTTTATTACATTATTCGGTATTCTGGTACCACAGGGCTTCCCTGTAAAACAGATTCCTGGCGGTGATTTTAGAGTTGCGCTGATCAGTGGCTATCTGTTGGCAGCAGTTACTATGATTCTGTTGATGAAACATTACAAGGTAATGGGAATCAAAGAAGGGATTTCTACATATGTAAAAGGCTGCAGTAAATTGTTCGATTGTATGGTAATGCTGATTTTGGCATGGGCATTAAGTACAGTAGGCGGCATTCTTGGGACTTCCGAATTTATTGTATCCATTGCACAGGGCAATGTTCCTTATTGGCTGGTTCCTTCTATTGTTTTCCTGATCGGGGCGTTGATGTCCTTTGCAACAGGTACATCCTGGGGCACTTTTGCCATTGTTATGCCAATTGCAATCCCTGTAGCATATCATCTGGATACCAGCTTATATGTAACAATCGGTGCAGTATTGTCTGGCGGTTTATTCGGGGATCATTGTTCTCCAGTTTCTGATACGACTATTCTGGCTGCATCCGGTGCAAACTGTGAATTGATGAACCATACTTTAACACAGTTACCTTATGCGATCCTTTGCGCAATTGTATCTTTTATTGGTTTTATTCCTGCGACAATCACAGAAAATGTATTTGTTACGATTGGTTGTGTCATTGTAATGGCGGCATTGTACCTTGTACTGGGTAACTATAAAGGTGTTATGATTGAAAATCTGTCTGTTGTAGAAATTGACACTATTGAAGCTGAAGAAAGAAAATAATGGACTACTACCCTCAGAAACTGGGGGTGTGTTTACGGGGAACTCTACATTATGTACGAAAGCAAGCTGCCGAAATAAAAAAATGAGCATGTCAGGATTTTCTTGACATACTCAATTTTAAAGATTATAGTGTCTGTCGGTTCAGAGGCTGAAAAACCGCCTCTCTAGCCTTTAAATCCTATTATAGAAAACCTATTTACAGAAAAAGTTTTACATCATTAAATCTATTTGCATTAAGCATAAATTGAAACGAATAAAGGCTTATTGCAGATTATAAAACACCGCTATAACAATCCCCTGCGCCAACAACGCAGAGGATTTCTTTAATTTTTCCTTATTTGGTTTCTATACTTCAGCCAATCATCTATTCCTTTATACTGTTCGTCCCAACTGATCCGCTGCACTTGAAAGCCATATTCATTCGCAAGCTGAATCATCTGCATACAGCTTTGCTCCACATGGGGATTGCTATCCTTATCCATGTCATAGGCTTCTACAATCTTTTCCGTGCCATTCTGTTTCAACTGTGCAAAAATCGGCTCTAACGCCTTATAATGGCTCACACCAGCCAGAGCAACAAAGGTCTTGCCGCAGAAAGAATGGGCAATATTCGCTTTCAACGCACCTTCTGTCACATAGACCGTTTTCGCCGCAGGATCGCCAATGAAATGCACAGGCTCGCCTACAGACGTGCCTCGGAAGTGATTGGAACTGGAAAACCAGATATATTTCTTATCCTCAATCGGTCTGTCCAAACGAATCTGAAAGCCCTCAATCCTGCCGTCCATAGAGCGAACAGGAATCAGAATACCCGAAGCATTCTTATTGAAGTTGATACCATAGGTATTATTCTTTTTTGTATAAAATCCCGGCACACCATCCAGTCTGCATTCTTTCCCGATCAATGCAGATACAATCTTATCAAAGCCAAATGCAGGCGTACTTCTGTAGCCATATTTGATAATATCTTCCGTGCAAAGCCCTCTCTGCTGCAGATTCTCCCGATGATCTTTTGACAGGATCAGCTGTGAAAGCAGCATAGAGTAGGTCTGATGCCGCACTTCCAAATCAGCCTTTGGAAGCTGCTCCATATCAGGCGTATAGACTTTTTTCGATTTCGGCGGTTCGCCTGCTTCCTTTCCGCAGTGCAGGATCTCACAGATTTCCGAAAAAGCCTGAGCATTACTGATCTGAAATACCTTGCCGTACAACTTGATCATACCGCCGCTTTCACCGCAGTAATTACATCGGAAAACATTTTTCTCCAGATGCAGATTCATCTTTCCTTTTTTATGCCCGCATAAAGGACAGTCTACATCCATGTTGGTCGGATACCGACGACGGACTTTCAGATTGAGAATTTCCGCAATGTCTATGATTGTAAATGGAT